>JAIRUI010000094.1 GCA_031254455.1 Chitinispirillales bacterium
AAACGAAGCGATGATTGTTCTATTATCTTCCTATCCGAGTTTATATTCTCAAAATAACCTACAAGCATCAATTTGAAAAATACTACCGGATCTATACTCTTTTGACCTTCTTGACCGTAGTCAAATCTCGTAAATATGACAAATCAAGAATGTCGTTTAATTGACGATAAAAATTGTTGGATGGAACTCGTTGGGATAACTGAAAACTTATAAATAGTTTCTCCTCGTATTCTTTTTTCCCTTGCATTTATACCTCCTATATATTATTGTTTATAAAAAAATACTAAAAAGAAAGTAGTGAATGCTATCTTTTATAATCCCTCCTCTTTTTAGTTGTGCAACAAACACATACATGTTTCAAAACTCATTGATTATTCATAAGTCATGAGCCAAATTGAAACGAAACTCTATTTCCAAAACCGATAAATTATTTCGGTACTTTTACATATTCCACATCACCAAACAAATGCATAGTCAATTTGTTTTCTTCTATTATATAAGTAGTAAAAGCATCGGCACTAACTGTATCATCCGATAAAATAGCAATAAAAATAAACAACGGATTAATAGCAATATTAATATCAAAAAGAAGCAAAATTCCAATACCATCAATAATTTCATACACATCATACGGAAATTTCGGAAAAGTTATATAAGTTTCTTTCGCCGTATATTCAAAGTTTCTCGGGTGGTCAGCCGCATTAATTTTAACTCCTTTATAATCTAAAAACGCATTAACAAATCCCGTTTTTTTATCTGGGTTGAAAGTCCATTCATAATTAAGAGTCGCTTCTCCCAATAGAAATGGAAGAATTGGTAAATTTTCTGCAATAACAATAGAGTCCAAATCTACAATATAAGAATCTCTCCAAGTCCCAATTAATCTTTTCGCATTTATATTTAGCTGCTCGTCATTTTTCTTATCATCACAGCAAGAAACAAAAAGCAAAGCTGCTAAAATCGCCAAAACCAAATTTGTTGTTTTCATAATAAGAAAGCCTCCATCCAGCATTGTCTCCATGGAGCATTGGGATTTCCCGGTTCGTAAGAAGAATGGCGAGCCCACATTGAAGTAAGGTACATAGGGTAGGCATCGTTACGAGCCGGTATAAAATAACGATTTTTCCAGCGCACCAAATACTCTGTTCTATTACTTACTCTGTTATGAATTTTATAGCCATCTGTTTGTCTGTTTACATATTTATCCCAATCATATTTTCCTGTTCTCATTTCCCTTTCAATTTCTAAGCGTGACATTACTGCTAATACAGATGTCTTTATTGCCTCACTTTTTTCATCTGTTGCAGCAAAATGCAGCTGGTCCAAGTAGAATTGTTCTCCAATAAATACGCCGTTAGAATTTGCTGCAGAGACACTTATGTTAATATTAACAGGTTTGCTAATCATAAGAGAAGCAAGGCTATCAGGTAAAGTAAACTCTAAATATTTATGAATTAGTCCGTCTTCTCCAACCACCGGCGCTGAACCATCGTGATTGACGCTATTTAATTCCCACTGTCCTGCCCAATTCCCATTTACAGATAACTGTACATTTCCGCGATATGTTCCAGTAAGTGGATTTATAGGAGATTTTGGCATAGAAACCCGTAAATACCCTATCACATTTCTATATTTTGACCCTGTTACAATATCCGTTTGTATTAGTCCGCGTAATGTTGCATATGTCCCACGACTAAAAACTATCCCCATTCGATTATTCTCAAATGTTAAATCTGCTGGTGCTGCGTAAAGTTGTTCCCAACATTCCGAATAATTAAACGAAAGCAATCGCATATCCGGATAAAAATGCACAATAAGTTCATGTGATATATAATCTTGAACGTTTTCTGATTTATCAATATTGTTATGCCCCATATTAGGCGCCATAGGCTCCGATCCGTAATTTGTATTAACAATATTTGTTATAATGTCCGTAAGAATTGTAGTATTTGATACTGAGACGCTAAAACCATTATATCCGTCATTTTGTGGAGAAGGAAGAGTTTGCCGCAAATTGTAAACTCGTTTTACATTGTTCGGAACAGGCTTTATTACATTAGAATGGTTGCCTATACTATCGCACGCATCAACAAGAAATATAGCGTCAACAGGTATAGATAATTTATTTAATTCTAATATCGTTTGATAAAGAAGCGCCCCGCCCATACCTTTTCCCATCAGAATCAATTCACGGTTAGAATTCATTTTTTGCAATGATTTTTGGATAAATTGTGCAAATCTTTCCGGTTGCGGATGCCATAGCGTATCAGCATCTATCAACCATGGATATGCTATAACTGAAACAGTATTGCCGCGTTTAAAATCCAGAGCTTTTTTATATACTGCATCGCCAAAGGTCTCGTCTCCGCTATAACATGTTTTGAAATCACTCTCATAAACCTCAATAGGATGGAATGGTAAAGCGCTCGTATCTGTTGCCAAGAGTACATTTTGATATACAGTTGTGTCTGCAATGCTAATGATTAATTTTTTATGCTCAGTATTGATCTCATTTTTTTCTGCGGACTCAAATGCTCGATTTATTCTTACTTCAGGTAAATTATCAATAATAGATATAACATCATTAACCGTTTTACCGTTTTTCAACGCTTCTGCAATTATATTGAAATGACCCTCTGTATAGTCATCTTTTAATATTGACTTTGCATAAGTAACTAGACGCTCAATTTCTCCAATGTGGCTGTCAATTAATTTTAATAATTCAAAATCACTAATAAACTTCGATATTTTATCTAAATTTTGAATATCATATCCCAACTTAATTTCCAATCCTTTTGTAGTAAAATTTGCTGAAAGATAGCGAAGAACTCCTGATTTATTATATTCGTCTATTCTTGCAAGAACAGCATTGACAGGTTCAACAATGCCAATACCAATTTCTTTATTTTTAGTATCTATCAATGACGATAATACGTTACTAACTTGCGGCGTGATCAATTTTTTATCAACGACTCTATCTAATAATACTTGCGTTAATGGTGGTATAATTATCCCTGTTAACGTACTTACTGTTAAACTTTCTATAACTAATTTTATAAGTTTTATTTCTCCATAAAACATTACTGTAGATATATCATTATCGGATAGATATAAGTCAAAGGCATTATTGTTAATACTGGCATTAATAATACCAGTCACTGTTGTGGTTGCATAACCTTTATTTGCCCAATCCCATACTGGATAACCTATGCCAAGCCATTTGACAATCCACTTCATCCACAGAAATTTTATATCAATATCGGCTCGCACATTCATTCTTATCTTGATTCCTTGTCCAGGAACAATACCATCATAACGAAAGTTGCTAATAGTTATCCTTCCGATTCGCACAAGTTCTGCAAGCTTAATTCTACCAATTTTGTTAACCTCATTTTGGATATAATCATAGAGAGTATCTTCTGTAAAACCCTTACAAAAAGCTTCTTTAAATATCATAATTAATTCTTTATACTGCACATTGTTCGAAAAATCAAACAAGTCAGTTAATTTCATAGAGTCCATAATATTCCCCTTTTCCACTAAAAAAATAATATACATTTACGCATTATAGATGAAGCAAGGTAAATTACTTTATTTTCCTAAAGTTATGTTCAATACTAATTTTTATTATGCTGATAGGCGCATTCATTGATAAGGTTATAGTGGAAAAATTATAGAAGTTAATCCTGTTCTATGAGATAAGATTAATGGAAAAAAACCGCTTAATCTTGTTTTTCAATGAGTTTTGAAACATGTATATATATCCCTATTTTTATATTACAAGGAGGAAATATGACGGCGACAACGGTTTCAAAATTTAGAAAAAACATGTCAAGTTATTTTGAGTAGGCGGTTCGGTTTAATGAACCGGTAATAATAACTGCAAATGGCGGAAATGCCGTTGTTTTGAGTGAAGAAGATTACAATAGTATGGCGGAAACGCTTTATTTGTCGTCAGTTCCCGGACTGAAAAATAAAATCCTTGACGCGTCAATTGAGCCGATTTCGGAATGTGTCCCGCTTGACGTGGTTGAGTGGTGAGTTATCAGGCGGTACTCACAAAACAGGCGATAAAGGATATTGCGAAGTTAAAAACGATAGATAAACCTCTCCGAAAGAGCAAAAATGATACTTGAAAATATGGAAACAAATCCTTATTTTCAGCCTTACAAAAAATTATCGGGTGATTTGAGAGAAAAGTTTTCTCGCAGATTAAATATTAAACACAGAATTGTCTATGAAATTGACGAAAAAGCCAAAATTGTAAAAATTCTCAATATGTGGTCGCATTATGAATAATTCCCAAATAAAGATAACAAGAAAATTAAATTTCATAAACAAAAGCGGGCTGTACATCACAGCCCGCAGAAAACAAATTCGACAAAAGATTCTTAAAAACTCCTGCTCAGCAATTCGGTTCTCGCTTTCGGGTACAGTTCTTTTGGGATTCTCGACAAAAAATATTCTCCTGTGGATTCTCCGCCTCCGCCGACGTTGGAAATAAGGCTGTCGTTAACCATTTCTCGTAATGCCGGTTCGTCATATTTTATTGTAATTTTATTATAGGGTCCTCCCTCCATGCGAACTGCTCCCGTTCCTACCGAGAATACTCCTCCGCTTATAGTCATATTGGAACCGGACGATGTAATATTTAATTTTTTGCTTCCTAAATTAGCGATCAATCCTCTTATCAGCGTATTATGACCGAGTTGTCCTATGTCTGGAGCGCCGTTTTCAACAATAATAAGAGAGATTCCCGTTTCTGCGCTCCTGTAAAACTGAGACGCGATATTACCGTTCGTTTTTTCATCAATAATTAAAATCATTCTTTCCTTGAAACCGCTTCCCGTGGAACTAAACAGCGTTCCGTCGGAATACGCTTTTATAACCATCCATTTACCTTCTAATAATTCTCCGGGATATTCGTTATAAAGTTCGTTCAAGTCGTCTCCGGTGACGCCGTAAATCTTTCCGTTAATTTTATTGGAACTGTTGAAAATTTTAATATATGGTTTTATTTTCTCCATGTTAATCTTAATCGCAGGGGGGTCGCTTTCAAATATTTCTAACAATGTGAATAACTCCATCTCCCCCGAAATAACAGGTGCAATGGCTGGAGGCGTTCCTGAGAGTTTGTATAACCATTCAATACCGGGAATTCCTGTCCCGTTCCCATAATTTTTACCAGTTACTCCTATAATTTTTGAGTTTGGTCCTTGAAACAGCCAATTCCCTTGCACCCCTCCAGCTGTTACGGCGTTTCCGTTCAAAAACGCTCCGCAGTTGTCAATTATTGGGCACATAGATCCACTTGTTATAATTGATGATTCTGATGATAACCCTAAACCCTTTTTGAATGTACTCGGATTACTTTCAATAAGTATGCTGGAAGACGATACGCCGGGCAAAACTCCAAAGTATGCGGGTCCTTGAAATGCCGCACCTCTTAAAATCAGTTCGCCATTTGCTCCTAATCTTTTAAACTCGCCTCTAAAAGTGTGTCCTGAGTGGTTTATATCCCCGCCGCCTTTCATAAACGTTCCTCCATGCACGTCAAGCACCACGTCTATTTCATCCACTCCGCTTCCCATGTAAAGCGTCGATACCGGAAGTTCGCTTATTTTTTCCTTGTCTTCAAATCCCAAAAGGGTGTAACATCCGTAATTTCTCGCTCTGGAACCGCTTTTGTCTATCGCTTCGCTTTCAAACAGTACGGTTATTTTGGAATCCTGTACGTTCATTCCCGGCTTCCAATTCGTTCCGTCCGTTAAAGAACTGACGTCAAAATTAATATTTACGATCTTCACTCTAAACCGCATGCCGTCGATATCCAAAAACGAAGAGTCTTTGCTTAAAGCCGGACGCGCTCCCGTAATCCATCTGTATTCCGCGGGAATCGCGTTCAGTTGCGCATTGTTTTTGTTATAGTTTTGATACCATATATTCAAAACCTTTTCGGCGCGCGTCTTAGCCTCCGGCGTCGTATCGGTGAAAAAATTTGTAGCCCAGGTAAGCCCCGCCGCCGCCGAGAAGCGCGACGATTCGGAGGAAGAACGAAGCGCGTTGTCCGTAGTTTCGCTTTTTGCCGAATTCAGAACGAGCGACGAAACCGCTCCGACGCAAACTAACGCCATTAACACATATACCAAAGCGGCGCCTCTGCGGTTTTTTAACGATAGAAAATATTTTTTCATAAAACATTCTCTTTTCTCAAAAAAGTTTTAGTATCTCATATACTATTAATTTAAGATTTTTTTTTGAAAAAAACACATTTTTTTAATTGAAAATGCAAACTTGACAAAAATATCGTGAATATTTTTACAAATTTTCTCAATATTCCGTTGTGAAAAATTATTTTTGAGTTCGCATTGAAATTTTAGGAAATAAATATGAGTTTGCTTGAAAACATAAATTCGCCGGACGATTTGAAGAAAATTCCGCTAAGCGGGCTTGCGAATTTGGCGCAGGAAATAAGAGATTTCCTGATAAACAACGTCAGCAAAACCGGCGGACATATAGGTCCTTCGCTTGGCGTTATAGAATTGACTATCGCACTCCATTACGTATATGATTCGCCGAAAGATAAAATCGTATGGGACGTAGGGCATCAGGCTTATGCGCACAAACTTTTGACCGGACGAAAAAACAAATTTCACACTCTTCGTCAATACGGAGGAATAAGCGGTTTTCCGCACACGACGGAAAGCAGGCACGACGCGGTAACCGCAGGTCACGCTTCGACGTCTATTTCTGCGGCTTTGGGTTTGGCTAAAGCGCGCGATATGGAAAATAAGGACGGCGAAGTCTTGGCGGTGATAGGCGACGGCTCAATGACCGGCGGGCTTGCGTTTGAAGGGCTTAATAATTTGGGACATTCCAAAACCAGAATGTGCGTAATTTTGAACGATAACGAAATGGCGATTTCGTCTAACGTAGGCGCGGTTTCAAAGTATTTGACGAAAATAATCACCGATAAAAATTACAACGCCTTGAAAGCGAACGTCTGGGAAAAATTAGGCGTTTTGGGCGGGGTCGGCGAGAAAATTCGTTCGGCGTTTCACGTTATAGACACGTCGGCGAAACGGGCTTTTGTTCCGGGCGGACTTTTTGAAGATTTGGGTTTGCGCTATGTCGGACCTATAGACGGGCATAACATAGAAGAGCTTATATCGGTTTTAAGATATGCGCGCGAGCAAAACAACGGGCCGCTTTTGATTCACGTTATAACGCAAAAAGGAAAAGGTTATCTTCATGCGGAAGAAAATAAGGAAAAATTTCACGGACTCGGCGCGTTCGACGTAAAGACGGGAAATCTTATTTCTTCGGACGGAGATAATTGGTGTAATATTTTTGGGACGGAAATTACCGCTTTGGCGCAAAACGACCCGAAAATAGCGGCTATTACCGCCGCTATGCCGGAAGGAACCGGGCTAAACTATTTTGCGCAGAAATTCCCTGAAAGATTTTTTGACGTAGGCATTGCCGAAGGACACGCGGTTTCGTTTGCGGCCGGTTTGGCGCTTGGCGGAATTAAGCCGGTAGTCGCCATATACTCTACGTTTTTGCAGAGAGCCTACGACCATTTGATTCACGATATCGCCATAGACAATTTGCATGTCGTTTTTGCCGTCGATAGAGCCGGACTTGTCGGAGCGGACGGACCTACTCATCACGGTGCGTTTGATTTGTCGTATTTACGTACGATTCCAAACGCGTCGATTTTGACTCCCGCCACTACGCAGGATTTGAAATTTATGTTAAAATACGCCATATACGATTTGACCGGACCGGTATTTATACGTTATCCGCGCGGCAAAGCGTTGAACTTGTGCGTAACCGTAGAAAAATTCGAAGAACTTCAACAGATTTGCGAAGGTAAAAACGTATGCGTATTATCGGCCGGACATTTTTTGCAGAGCGCTATGGCTTGCGTCGAAATACTTAAAAATAAAAAAATTCAGGCGGCTTTATTTTCGGTAAAGCAAGTAAAACCGCTGTCAAAAGAAATATATTATGAAATTTTCAAAAAATATGATTATATTGTATTGTGTGAGGAAAATACGCTTGTTGGCGGATATTGTTGCGGCGTTTTGGAAATCGCACAGCAATTGATTGAAGAAGGCGTACTCAAAAAGTTACCGCAGTTTTTAAGGATAGGTTATCCGGATTGTTTTATAGAGCAGGGGAGTGCGGCTGAATTGGCAAAAGATTTGGGAATGTCTCCCGAAGCGTCGGCTCAAAAAATTTTAACGTTTATCGCCGGACGAAAATTATGACGATAGTATTGACGGCGCTTGGAGTGTTTGTTTGCGTTATTTTAATAATGCATACTTTTATTACGGGGAACGCTATAGAAAAAAATTGTATTAAACTGCGCGAATCTATTGATAAGTACTATAGTAAAGAAAATAATAAAGAGGCGCGGCGACAGGAGTGATTTATGGCAAGAACGGCGGTATTTGAAAGAAAAACCAACGAAACGGACGTGAAAATTTCGCTTAACATCGACGGTGTGGGCAATAGCATTGCAGCGAGCGGAAACGGTTTTTTCGACCACATGATTTCGCTTTTTGCAAAACATGGTTTGTTTGATTTGGATCTGAAATGTTTGGGCGATATTGAAGTAGATTTTCATCATTCCGCCGAAGACATCGGAATAACTTTGGGAGCGGCGTTAAAAGAGGCGTTGGGCGACAAAAAAGGAATATCAAGGTACGGTTGCGCGTACGTTCCTATGGATGAAACGCTGGTTCGCGCCGTTATCGACGTAAGCGGAAGAAGTAACTTGATTTACGGAGAAGATTTGCGCGACAGAGTTGTTAATTCTTTTGAGGTCGATTTGGTTTATGATTTTCTTAAAGGTTTTTGCGATTCTCTTGGGGCGGCTCTTCATATTGATATTATAAGAAGTCGAAACAGCCATCATGCGATTGAGGCTATATTTAAGGCGTTGGGACGCTGTTTAAAGGAAGCGGCGACTATTGACGAGAGAGCTAAAAATTCAATTCTTTCGACAAAAGGAGTTTTGTGAAAGAAAATTATGCATTTTTGTTCCGGAATAAAATATTTTAATCGGTAAATAAGGTCACGGGAGGAGCTATTATGAATATTGTTCGTTTATTTTTTGCTGCGGCGTTGTTGTTGCTGGTAGTGGTAAGTTGCGGCAAAAAAGAATCAAAATCACAAGCGAAAAGAAATGCTAAACCTGCAGTCCAGCAGCAGAAGCAAGCAACTGACGCTTCATTATATGAATATCTTGAAAGTTCTTCCGACGTAGCGGCGGAATCAAGTCCTTCGTCAAGCGCTAAGGTTTCATCGTCGTCGTATTCGGATTTCTCTGAAGTGAAGTTTTCGGCGAACGGCAGATACGTAGTTCAGATTTCGACCGTCGCAAGTTCGGAATTGGCTAAAAGCATCGTTAAGAAATTGGAGAAAAACGGTTATCCGGCTTATGTCGCAAAAGTGGAAAATCCGACAACCGCGCTTATAGGAATTTATTATAGAGTACGCGTAGGTGGATTTGACAGAGTATCCGACGCAAAATATTTCGGAGAAAATATTCTTAGACCGCTTGGGTACGACTATTGGGTGGACAACAAATCAAACGATAATTTAGGTATAAGCGGAACGGGGCTTGGGGCTTACAGTCCGAGTACCGTTAATTATGATGCAAAACCGGTTTCAAACGCTCAAGAGCGGACTTCGCCTTCTTTTGAGGTGGAGCCGGTAGTTTCCTCCGCGGCTGAAACTCAGCAGCCCATAGTATCTTCCGATAATAATTCGTCGGACGATTAAAAAAAAAAATCGGATAGTGACGATAATAACTGGGATAATTTTGAATGGTGATTTAAGGATTTCGTTTCATGCATAAAAATCTTAGCGATTGGAAACTGCGAAAGCCGAGTAACATAACGTTGTTTGGCGAAGACGTTTGTGATGAAAATTACAACGTGAGTGGTTGGATAGACGCAAAAATTCCCGTATCGCTTGCCGGAAGTTTATACGAAGCCGGCGAAATGAGCGACATTTATTTCGGAAGAAATATGTTCGACACGGACGGATTTAAAAAAGAAGCGAAAACACATTTTTCTTGGCATTCCATGCCTAAAGATTCTCCATACAGATATCCGTTTTGGTACAGGTGTGAATTTGATATAGAAGATGAGGACGAAAATAGGCGTTTTTGGCTGAAATTTAATGGAATAAATTTTCGAGCGGAAATTTGGCTTAACGGCAAAAGAATCGCAAGTGAAATCGGATGCGCCGGACCATACAGGATTTATGATATTGACGTTACAAAATGGGTAAATAGAACCGGTAAAAATATTCTTGCGGTTAAAGTCGTCGCTCAGCGCAAAGACGAATTAGGGCTTACTTTTATTGATTGGCTGCCGACTCCTTCCGACGATTCGGCCGGGCTATGGCGCGGCGTCGAATTGTATTCGACGGGAATCGTTGCGATAAAAGAACCGTTTGTAAATCCGATTTTGTCGAACGATTTGAAAACAGCCGATATAAATTTTTCATGTAAAATTGTAAATAATACCGCCGAGAAGTTTACAGGGAAATTAAAAATATCTCTTGACGAAGGCGCTTTTACCGAATGCTATGTAGAGTGTGAAAAATTTGACGAGCGGATTATCGAAGTAAAGAACCTGCTTTTTGATGAAAATTTTTTGTTGTGGTATCCTTACGATATGGGAGAACAATATTTATATACTTTCTTTGTCTGTTTGGAAAATTCAATAGGCGATGTTATAGACAGTGCGGAAATTGAGTACGCATATCGCAAAATCGAAAGTAAAATAAACGAATTCGGCGCAAGAGAATTTTGGGTGAATAACGAAAAGATTCTTGTTCGCGGCGCGGCTTATGCGCCGGATATTTTGCTTAGGCAAGATCAAACAAAAGAAGATACGGAGACCGATTATATAAAATTGATGAATTTTAACGCCGTACGGCTTGAAGGGTTTTTGGGGAGCGATAATTTTTGGGATTTATGCGATAAAAAAGGAATTTTGGTTTTTGCCGGATGGCCTTGTTGTACGCATTGGGAAAGATGGGAAAAATGGAAGCCTGAAGATTATTATATCGCTCAAGAATCGTTAAAATCGCAGATTATACGTTTGCGTAATCATGCGAGTTTTACTGCTTGGTTTTACGGCAGTGATTTTCCGCCTATTCCGAAAGTTGAGAAATCTTATTTAAATGTTCTTGAAAATTACTATCCGAATTTGGCGCGTATTTCTTCGGCGGCAAAATTTTCGTCTGTCTTGACAGGTGCAAGCGGAGTCAAAATGAGCGGTCCTTACGGTTTTGTTCCGCCCGCGTATTGGTATGACGAAGAAATGCCTGGCGTAGCGCATTCTTTTAATACGGAAACATCTCCGGACAGTTCTCTGCCGCGTTATGAATCGGTAATTAAATTTTTGCCTGAGAACGAGTGTTTTGTAGGTTCGCCGTCATGGAATTTTCACTGCGGCGTTGCGTCGTTTTCCGATATTGAGCCGACGATTAACGGTCTTGAAAAGCGCTACGGAATTTCTCGAGTACATTTTAAAGAATTTTTGAAAATCGGACAAATTATGGGGTATGAGTGTTGGCGTGCGATGTTTGAGGCGTACGGGCGCAATTTTCCTGACGGTTCCGGCATTTTCGGTTGGATGCTGAACGCTAGCTGGGGTAAAACATTTTGGCAGTTATTTGATTATTATCTTGTGCCTACGGGAGGATTTTACGGTTCTCAAAAGGCGTGCGAAGGCGTTCACTGCCAATATTCTTACGACGACGATTCTATTTGGCTCTTGAATTACGATAAAAAAAGCGATGATATTTCAACTATAAAATGTATTACGCAACGCTTGCTTTTTATGTCTTCCTATAAAAAAGAAGTTTCTGTTTTGATTTCGGTTTACGATAAAAGTTCTAAACTTATTTATCAGGAAAAGTTCGAAAAAAGCGTTTTAAAAGGTCATAAAATTGAACTTTCAAAATTAGATTTCAAGAAAATTAAAGACGACTTCTTTATTTTAAAATTGGATTATTCCGGCAAATCTAACGTTTATTGGCTGACAAAATCAAAAGATGAATTTAAAAACGAGAGTGATTCCCAAAGTTGGTTTTATCGTCAACAGACTATATATGCGGACTTGTCGCCGATTTTGAATATGCCTAAAACGGATTTGAATACAGATATTAAATTCCTAAATGACGACAACGCGTTAATTTGTGTTAAAAATACGGGAAAATATTTTGCCGCCGCCGTTCAATTGGATTTTATTACTCCTGGTGGAGATTTGTGTTATCCTGTTTACTTCAGCGAGAATTTATTTTGGCTCGCTCCAAACGAAAGTGTCGAAATTACAGCGAAAATCTCTCCTCATTCACGTTATTCGTTTGATAAACTTAAATTAAAATGCGAAGCGCTTAACGCTTAATCTTCAATATCAAACAAAAGAACTTCCCTTAAGTTTTTAATTTTACATTTTTGCGGCGGACTTTTCAAAATAAAATCAGCAAGATGACCGAATCGTATATTTTCTATATAATTATTTACGGCGATTGCCAACGCTTTGTAGGTTCCGACAAAGATACATATTTTTTTTGCTCTTGTCAGCGCGGTATATATATTTTTACGTCTAAGCATTGTGTAGTGCTGTGTAACCAAAGGAACGATTATTGCAGGAAATTCACAGCCTTGGCTTTTATGAATTGTAATGCAGTATCCGTGCGTTAAATCTTGAGTTTCGAAAACGTCATATTCTACAATTTGGTTGTTTAAGAAACGAACTTTTAAAATATCGTCGTCAATTCCTATAATTTCACCCATATCTCCGTTAAATACCGATTTAGAGTAATTATTTTTGGTTTGCATAACTTTGTCGCCTGTCGCAAAAAATCGATTTCCGAAAGCGATTGACGGATTTTTACCGTTGATTTTATTTTGCAGTTCTCTGTTCATAGCGATTGTTCCGACATCGCCTTTGTGCATCGGGGTTATTACTTGAATATCATTTTTTGGGTCAAAACCGTAAGAATTCGGAAGTCGTCTGCAAACCAAATCCACTATTGTTTCAAAAACTTCCGTAGGAGTTTCTTTTTGAATAAAAAAGCAATTATCTTCGGCGCTGTTTTTGTATTTCGGAAGAGTTCCGTTACAGATTTCGTGCGCTGACGTTACAATTCTGCTTTGTTCCGCCTGACGGAAAACTTTTTTTAGTACTATATGACCGACTTTTTGCGATTTTATTAAATTTTCTAAAACGGCTCCGACTCCCACCGACGGTAATTGATTTGTGTCGCCTACAAAAATTATGTGCGCACAATCCGGGACGGCTCGCAAAAATGCGGTTGCAAGCCGTAAATCGACCATAGACATTTCATCAATGATAAATACGTCTCCGTCAAGCGGATTATCATTGTTTTTGGTAAATCTTCCTTTCTGGTATTCCAACAAGCGATGTATTGTTTTTGCATTTTCACCGCTTATTTCGGTAATTCGCTGAGCGGCTCTTCCCGTAGGCGCGGACAGAACTATTGATTTGTTTTTACTTTTAAACCAGTCAACGATCATTTTTACAGTCGTAGTTTTTCCTGTTCCCGGGCCTCCGGTCAAAATAAACATTTTTGATTGAGCCGCTTGAATGACTGCAGAAATTTGCTCTGAATTTGCAATTATTTTTCTATTTTTACATTCTTTTTCAGCCCATTCGGCGATTTCTTTCGTCAATTTCTCATTATTATTTTTGCTTTCATCAATTCGTTTTTGTACTAATTCTGCGCATTCCGTTTCTATAAGCCATAAATTTTTTAAATAAACGTCGTTTTCATATTCTATAACGACTTCTTCGTTTTTCAAAAAATCCAAACTAAACGATATCGTAGTTTCATTTTCTTTAACAAGTATTGCAGTTTTTTGAATGAGCTGCGGTTTGGGAAGATAAGCGTTCCCGTCATTTTCCGCCTCTCGTAAAATATGAATAATCGCCGCGCGCGTTCTTCGGTACGTATCGGTAAATCCTATTGCCTGAGCGATTTTGTCCGCTTTAAAAAATCCTACTCCGTGCATATCTTCTATCAATTGATACGGATTTTGTGAAATTATCGCTTTTGCTTTGTCGCCATAGATTTTTTGCAATCTGTAAATAAACGGCATTGCGATCCCATAAGGATATAAAAATCTTGTAAGTTCTCGGATTTCTCGTCCTTCATACCAATATTTCGTTATATTATTAATTGATTTTTGCGTGAGTTTTGGGACTTCTATGAGACGCTGCGGATAATTGTCTAAAATATTTATCGTGTCTTCTCCGAAGGTATCTACGATTCTTTGAGCGGTTTTTTCACGGATTCCCTTTATGATTCCGGACGATAGAAGCGCTATAATTTCCGTTGTTCCGGATACTTTAACATATTCAAATTCTTTAACACAAAATTGTTCACCCCATTTTTCGCTGAACTTAAATTGTCCGTTTGCGAGTATTTTTTCTCCGACGCGAAGCATAGCCAAAGTTCCGACTAATTTTACGTCGATGTTTTCTTCATTGTGCGCGTTTACGGCGGCGAATCCGCTTTCTTCGCTGCTGAACGAAATATTGTCTATTATAAAAGTTATTTTTTCCACATTATCCGACATAGCGTGAAACTACGATTTTTACGCCGACGGCGATCAAAGCGGTACCGCCTAATATTTCCGCTTTTTCGCCGAACAAATCACCAAATTTTCGTCCTATGAAAAAACCGGCAAACGAAACGAAAAAAGTGATAATTCCAATGAGTAAAGCCGAAATCAGTATGGGTTTTGAATCAAAAGAAAACGAAACGCCTACGGCGAAAGCGTCAATGCTTGTCGCCAATGCCAGGAATAAAACATTTTTTATATTTGAGAAACTTTT
The DNA here is from genome assembly GCA_031254455.1 of Chitinispirillales bacterium. Taxonomy (NCBI): domain Bacteria; kingdom Pseudomonadati; phylum Fibrobacterota; class Chitinispirillia; order Chitinispirillales; species Chitinispirillales bacterium. The sequence goes on from JAIRUI010000094.1 coordinate 14,895, forward strand.
GTCATGGTTAAGATTTTCATTTTTTATCGCTTCAAAAATCATTTTTCCGCCGACAAGCACAAGCATCGCAAACGAAATCCAATGTCCAAACGCAAAAACATATTTTGCCCATAAATTTCCGAAAAAGTACCCCAAAACAGGCATAGCCGACTGGAAAAATCCAAACGCTAAAGACGCGTTTAACGCAAATTTTACGGGTAATTTTTTTTCGCTTGCACCACACGACAACGACACTGCAAAAGCGTCCGCCGAAAGTCCAAGCGCTATCAGCAGCAATTCCATAAAATCCTCAATTATTTTTTTATGACCAGCGCTACTTCCATGTAAAGTTTTCCGTATTTACTGTCGAATGGAACTACTATGCATGGAACTCCGCTTGGCGTACAAATCCAATGTTCGCCTTTTATAACGCTGGGGAGTGAAATTTCCAAAGCATAACGTACCAGATCTTTTTTTGCATAGCCGGCAATGATATTTACTATTTCGCCGACGCCATCCGCCAAGTCAGAACTTTTAGCGTCAACAGGTGCGCCGATCATCGCCGAAATCGTTGCCAATGCAATTTCAATTTTTGGGTATGCTATAGAAATTACTCCAACCGCTTTACCGGATAAACCGATAGTTGTAGAAATCTCGTAGTTCGGATAAGGTTCTTTTTTTAGAAAAGGCTGACTCGGTTTGAGGTCGTTTTCAAAAAGCATGTTTTTATAAGTATCTACAGTTGCGCTTATAAAGGGATTGATTAACGCTGCTTCCATCATTTTTCTCCAAATGTTTTATACTATAAAATAATATTTGGTAAAACACTATTTTTTATTTTTTTGAATATTTTTTACAATTCGGACAATTTTTTTGACATTCCGTACCGTGTAAATTTTGTTGTTCATCAGAATTATGTCCGCCTTTCCTCTTTTCTCGAACGTTTTTTACGATTTCGCTTAATTTTTCACAAAAGTATTCAATTTCTTCTTTGGTTGTGAATTTCCCGAAACTTACCCTTATCGTTCTTGCCGCTGCTGATTGCGAAAGTCCGACGGCGGATAGAACGCCGCTTGTTCTGATTTTTTTTGAACTGCACGCAGAACCTTTTGATATGGAAATTCCCGCATTATCGAGTTGAAGGGTAATGATTTCATTTTCAATATCGTTTATCGTAACGCTTAAAGTTCCGCAAAGCGTTTTTCCGAATTCTTGCGGACTGTTGAACGAAACGCCTTCAATTTTGTTTTCAAGCGATTCGATTAGACCTTTTCGTAAATTCCAGAGATATGTTTGTTCGGTTTCTATAACGGATTTTCTTAGTTCCACCGCTTTTGCGAATCCGCTTGCAAGCCACTGATTAGCGGTTCCCGAACGAAACTCGTTTTCTTGTCCGCCGCCGATTATAAACGGCAAAAACGGCGTGTTTTCTCTAACAAACAATGCGCCGATTCCTCGCGGACCGTAAATTTTATGGCTGCTGAATGTCAAAAAATCCGCATTTATTTTTTCGAGAGAAATATTTACCTTCCCGAATGCTTGAACGGCGTCAAAATGAAGTAATCCGCCGTTTTTTTTAACGATTTGGGCGATTTTTTCCACGTCCTGAATCGTACCGATTTCATTATTCGCCCAAATAACGCTTACAAGTGAATTTTCATCACAAATTTCTTCCAATTTCTCAATGTCGATAAATCCTAAACAGTCAACAGGAATTTTGATAACTTCAACGCCGTTTTGCTTAAGAAATTCCGCATATTCGCTTATTGACGAATGCTCTATCGACGATATTATTAGTTTTTTCAAATTTTTGTTATCAAGCGTTTGTCGTAAAACCGTGTTGTTACTTTCCGTTCCGCCGCTTGTAAAAATTATTTCGTGAGGTTTTACGCACAAGAAATCGGCTATAATTTCACGAGATTTTTCCAATAAGTTCAAGGCGTTCTGCCCGTCAAAGTGAGCGCTCGCAGGATTTGCAAAACAATCCTTGTTTTCAAACATTGTTTTCAATACTTCATTTCCAATCGGAGTTGTAGCGTTGTAATCAAGATATATTCGTTTATTCATCTAACCTCTCAGTGTTAAAATTATTCCTATATAGGTCTTTTATGTCAAGATTTTTTAAGTCTGCTTGTTTTTTCAACCGCCTTACGTATTCGTTAACGAATTTCTGATTCTTTTCTGAGTCTTTGGATTCCTTAGTAAGTTTTTCCAAATAAATAAATGCGGAATCTTTATCGTCCTGAAAATAAAATGCCATACTTTTATTACAAATAGCCATGATGTTTTCTTTTTCTATTGATAGAACCGTTGTGGAAAATGCGACGGCGGAATCAAGATCTCCCGCTTGTGCGGAGTCGCTTTGCGAACGTATAATGTATGTTTCAGATAACACTAAAAGAATTTTTATATAGGTGGATATCTCTTTTCGAACCAGAGCCTTTGACACATTTAGACCGCGAATTACTTCGTTGTAGTTTTGGTTTTTAAACATAAATAATCCATAATTCATTGTCGCCAGCATTAATTCGTCATAATTTATTTTTTTTAACCAATTCCCGTTTTCATCTATAAAACTCTCTATTATTTTATTATATATTATCTCTGCGGAATCTCCTTTTTTTATATAATTAAGGCGATTTGCACGATTTATATCTAAAAGGTTACTCGTAACATTATTATTGTCGGCAAGTTCAAAAACTTTTTCCGCCGCATCAAATTGACCGGTATTTATAAGAAATTCACTTAAATTTATGTATAAATGCGGAGTTTTACTATTATATTTAAGCGCTGAATAATGAATTGTTCCTGCATTCATCCAATCGTCTGTTCTTTTTGACGCCGTAACCGCCAGAATGATAATAATAACGGTAATTATAGTTATTTTTATTATGTTGATGTTTCCAGATAATTTCAAAAGTCCGAAAATTGCAATCGGCATTACTAAATATTGGTAACGGTCGGCGACAACCGAAATAAGTTGATAGTCAAAAGGAACAATTCCGGAATTTGGCAAAAGAAGCAATGCGAATAACCAAAGCCAGCGAAAGTTTTTGTAACGAATCGGTAAAAATACTGCTAAAAATCCGAGCAACCAGTAGTATTGGGAATCAAGCTTACTCATAACGTCTATTGGCAGTTGTTCCGGATAAATACTGACAAGCGGAAAAGGCGTTATTAACTGCGACAAATAAAATCCGATAACATGGAACGGGATGATTATTCTACAGTAAATCGGCAGTCCTTCGTAAAGTCCTGTTGTAGCAGGCTGAGCGATTTTGGTAATTACCGCCAAAATCGCCGACATTACAAAAAAAACGGCAATAAATAAAAAATATTTTAACTTTGTTTCCGAAATAGAATGTTTTTTTTCGGTAAAAAACCAAATTGCCGTAAACAAAATCGGAAGCGTTGTAACCGACGGTTTTGAAAGAAGCGCAAGCGCAAAGTACAAAATCGCAAGGAAATATGAGAGTTTTTTATCGGTGTTTTTCCAATTTATAAACTGAATTGCAGCCAAGGCGCTCCAGAAAAACGCAAACAAGCCTTTAAATTCGCTTATCCATGCCAAACTTTCTACTTGAACAGGATGGACTAAAAATATCAATACTCCAAGAAACGCCGGTACTTTTGATATATTTAATTTTGTAAAAATTTTGAAAACCAAACAAGCGTTTATAGTGTGAAAAAGTAAATTTAAAAAATGATAAGTCATCGCTTTTTCAGGAATTTCAAGCGGATTAATTCCAATCCAAATCAGTTTCCAAACCGAATATGTCAGCGGCATATAAAGTCCTTTATGAATATTCGTCCAGAAATATCTTAGCGATTCCCCAAAATTTTGTTTTATAATCCAATAGTTATCGGATATGTGCAAGTAGTCGTCCCAAGAATTGAAATAGGCGTAATCAATAACTTTCCCGAAAAGTAAAATTGAAAAAACTATTATTATCCCGTAAAAAATTGAAATATTCTTGTTAAGTAAATCCTGAATTCTATTTAACATTTTCATCCTTATATATTTATAAAGTTTTGAAACGTAACGGCAGCTATAGAATTTTTATCTGATTATATATTTATATTTTCTTTGCTGTCGTAGTCTTCAAATCTAAAATTTCGAATATATTCCAAACATTCAAAACTTGATAACGCTTTTGAATAGAACCAGCCTTGGATTTCGTCTGCGCCCAAGCCCTGCAAAAGTTTGACTTGAACTTCGTCTTCAACGCCTTCCGTAACTGTTTTCATCCCTAGTTCTTTCGCTAGAATCAGAAGAAATTTAAAAACTTGCCTTTCGCTTCTCCCTTTCATAAGTCCGTCGGAAAAACTTTTGTCAATCTTTAACTCGTCAAACTTGAATTTATGTAAATAACTGAGAGAGGAATATCCTGTTCCGAAATCGTCTAACGATAAGTTAAAACCCATGTCTTTTAGTCGGGAAATAACGTCGTTAGCGCCTTTTTTTAGGATTGTTCCTTCGGTAATTTCCAAATAAATATTTACAGGGTCGATTCCAAAATTTGCCGCTTTTGCAAAAATATTATCTATGAAATTATTCTGCATAAGTTGTATCGGAGAAATGTTTATTGAAATTGTTACGTCTTCCGAGCAAATTTTATGGACTTGTTTTATGTGATATAACGCCGATTCTATAACATATTCGCCCAAAGTTATTATATGCCCGCTTTTTTCGGCGATGTTAACAAATTCTTCGGGGGAAATATATCCTACGTTCGGATGCGTCCAACGGGACAACGCCTCCATTCCGGTCACTTTTTTATTTACAAGAGAAATCTTAGGCTGAAAGAATACTTGCAATTCACCGTTGCGGCAAGCGGAAAGGAAATCTTTTTGTATCGCAGACACTCGTTTTTTCTCGTCTAAATACTCGTAAGTAAAAAATGAATTGTTGCCGATGTCTTGTTTGGACACCTCGGATTTTGATTTGTTTAGCGATAATTCAGCAAATTCAAATAATTGTTCGATACTTGACGCTTGTTCTGGATAAAAAACCACACCTGCCGAAAATGAAATAGAATTATCTAATGAATATTTGTCCGAGGTGGTTTTAATTGATTTTTCCAATTCATTTAATTGTGCGTTCAATATTAACGAGTTTTGGGTTTTTGAAATAAACGCGAACCTGTCGCCGTAAAAACGGGAATGTGCAAAACTTTCAGGAAAGTTTATTAAATTTAACGCCACGTCTTTAAGTATTTCGTTTAACTTTGATATTTCTAGGATGTCGCTTAATTCGCCGAATTTATTTATGTCCATTAAAACAAAATAAAATTCGGAATTTTGGGATATTATTTTTTTTAACTCTCTCGTGAATCCATATTTGTTAAGCAAATTTGTCAATTCATCCGAATTTTTTCGTATTTCTTCCTCTTTTGAGAATAGTTCGACTTTCTTCATAATACTGAAACCGATTATGCCTTCGGCGATCAAAACAACTATGTAAGCAAACCAATATTTGCCTAAGATTAAAGGTTCAAATTTATTTCCCGCGATAACGATAATTACGGCTAAACATGTTAATATGGAATACGCAAGCGCAATTGTTGACGAACACAAAACATAACTTATAGCCACTATTATCAAATAACTTAAAGTAAAAATTTCTTTGTAAGATGTTGTTAGGCTGGGTTCGACAAACTTTATGGCTATTAAGCAATAAATCGGAACGGCGTAAAACAAATACTGTGTTTTTTGCGGGTAGGCGTATGTAAAAAATATTCCACAGATATTTAAACCGACAAATATGAATGTAACCGCTGTATTGAAATAACTCCTGTCTATTATAAACATAAGTGCGAGTATGAACGACAGTCCCGTAGCGTATAGAATGATTCGTGTTATAATCAACCTGAGATCGTACAACGATGAAGTCAACGAATCTTTATTTTCAATTGATGATATTTCTTTCATCCAAATTGTCTGACCCATACCAATCCATATCAAAAAAAATTATTTTTAGTAGTCAGTTTATAACCGTACTAAAATATATTTTTTATAAACAAAGAGGAGAATATTTTGTGAAAAAGGTTTTATTTTTATCATTTTTATTGTCGATAGCGGCATTTTCCGAAAATTTTACGATTGATTTCACACGGATTGATCCTTTGGCTTCTGCGGTTTTGAGAGGGGTTGAAGAGGCGTTCTCAATTAACGAAAAAGGGCTTAACGCACTTGAGAAAGGAGATTTTGAGGAGGCGGAAGAGTGTTTTTTAAGGGCTGCCGATATGCTTCCGATTTACAGTGACGCAAAAAATAACCTCGGAGTTTTATATTACAGGACGCAGAGAGAAGAGGAAGCGCAGAAAATTTGGAAGCAAGTCGTACAAAAAGATCACGAATATGCGACCGCGTGGTATAACTTGGGACTTTATACTGTGAATTCGGGAGATTTTGCTAAAGCGGGGGAATATTTTTTGCGCGCGGCCAAAGAACAGCCGGATTTTTGGAGGGCGAAAATCCAAATTGCGCGGATAAATTTGGTTAATAATAAAAAAAACGAAGCGAAAAAATTAGCCGCCGCCGCGTATGCCAAAGCGCCGAACGTCGAGGAAATTTGGTCGCTTTATTCATACGTTTTGGCGCAAACCGGCGAAGCGGCAAAAGCGATAAAAATTCTTGAAAAAAAAGTTCCGTCCGCGGCTGCCGTTAAAATGCTAGGAGAAATTTATGCGGTAAGCGGCGACTATGTCAAAGCGAAAACATATTTTGAATCCCTCAAAATAAATTATTCGCCTTTGCGCGATTATTACGAGTCTCTTGCAGCGGTTTACAATGAACTAAAAATGTATAAAAAAACCGAAGAATTATTTAAGGAAGCCGAAAATATGGGCGATAAAATTTCGCTTTCGTTTTGGATTTCTTATACTTGGGCGCTTCACGAACAGGGGCAAAAAGACAGAGCGATTTCAATTTTGATGCAGAAATCCGTACAAAATCCCGACGACAAAGATTTGAAAGCAAAATTGATTTATGTTTTGATTAATGATAAAAAATTCGATGACGCTAAAGCTGTTTTGGATGAAATGGAAAAAGCGGACGATAAAAATTTCAGCATTCAATACCTAAAAGGATTTGCCGCATTGAACATATCGCAATACGAAGAAAGCAAAAAATCACTTGAAACGGCGCTTAAAATCTCGCCGAACGATAACGCCGCCAAAGGACTTTTAGCGTTTGTTCTGGTTAATTTAGGCGATACGAAAACCGCCGAGAAATTGTGGCGCGAAAGTGTAAAATCGGATACGCTTAACAATCAGTCGTTTATAAATCTTGCCGTACTTTACGAAAAAAAAAACATGTGCGACTCCGCTTTAATTTATTATAAAAAAGCGTTGAAAATCGCAGAAAATGCGGGCGTCAGAGTAAGTATTGGGAATATTTTCCTTGAAAAAAAACAATACGATTCGGCAATTGTGAATTATGCGCTTGCCCATGATTCTTCGGATTGGCGAACAAAGGCGCTTGCCGGCGAATATTTTGCAGCGATTGGGCTTAAAGATACTAATTTTGCCGACAAAGTAGCGGCGTTTATTTCAACGTCGGATACGGGCGATTATGTGATTCGCGTACTTTCGGATTACGCTTACAGAAAAGGCGATTTTGAGCAATCCGAAAAATTATCAAGAAGCATTTCGTCGCCGATCGCAGAGGATTATATTCGTTTAGGCTGGACTTATTTGGAACTCAAAAACACAAGAAGCGCAGAAATTGCGGCGGATTCCGCAAAATTTCTTAAGGCGAACGAAAGCGAAATCTCAAAACTGCGTCAGCGGATTGCTTTCGCGAAAGGCGATTACAATTCGGCGCTTTCTTTTAAGGACGATTCTCCGTCCGGAATTTACAATCGGGCGATTATTTTGTATAGAAATAAAGATTATTCGCAGGCGCTTAACGAATCGATAATCGCCGCCGATTTATTTTTTGGAAATGAAAAAATAGAAATGGTTCGCATCGCGGCTAATTCCGCCGCCGCCATAAAAAACTGGTCTGTTGCGCTTCGGTGGTTTTCGCTTTTAAATAAACTTGATCCAACAGCGCAAAATGCGCTTAATACGGCGATTGCCGCTTACAACGAAAACAACATAACGCTCACCAAAGAATTTTATTTATCTGCGAAAGAACAGGATTCTTTAATTTTGAACAAGGATATTGAAGCGCGTTTGGAATACGAAGAACGTCTTAAAGAGTCGCAGGAAACGATGGAGATAGTGTTTTCTATCGCCGATTCTCTATACAACAGCGCATTAAATTTTCATTTGAGCGGCGATACTGAAAACGCGGTGAAATTATATGAAGAGTTACTGAAATTCGATAAAAATTATTACCGTGCTTGGAATAATCTTGGTGCGATTTACGGCGAACAGGGTGAATTTGAAAAGGCGATTGATTCATACGAAAATGCTGTCGGCAAACGAGCGGATATTGTAGATGGATATGTAAATCTGGTAAATATTTATTCGGCGATTGACGACATAGATAATGCGAAAAAATGGCTTCGTAAGGGTTTGAAAGTCGCTCCAAAAGATCAAAATTTGCTGTTTTTCAAAAAGCAATTAGGGGAGTGATTGGCTTGTTGAAAATAGTTTTGCGTTTACTCGCAGCAATAAATTATATTTTAGACAAGAAAACAATCCGGTTTTGCCGGAGCTAAAAGGAAATTGCATGACAGATAAAGCATACGAAACAGTCATACAAACCCACCTTATAAAACGGCGCGAAGTCGCTTCACAAGCGGAATTCGTGGGGGGGGGGGCAAATCTTCTATGATGGTTTCTTTCCTGTTTATGCGCAAATTAAAGGCGTTTCATGCAAAGTTTTTCAGCAATCACGCCGAGCATTAACTGATAGTTTTGAACATCACCTCAAATATTTCATAGAATATATAGAATTTTGCAAAATTACAATAAAAACTCATTACGGTGAAGTTTTACAAATTGATAATGCTTTGTCGGTACAGACTCTATACTTTCGGAACCTTTTGGGATTGATATTCCAAGTGATTTTATGCTTGCGGAAATTTCCTCGATATAGTTGTCGCGTGATTTATGCTTATGAGACTCTATACAATCGTTTACACTACGAAAAATATAATAAAAGGCGTTTAACCAAAAATAAGAGAAATTAAACGAAAGAAAAAGTAATGGATTTCAGAAACATTTTATCAAAAGGAGTTTTTATGAAACGGGTTTCATTTACATGGTTTATCAAGTGTCTGGTAAGTGTGTCGGCAGTATGTGCGGCGGTGTTCGTCGCCGGATGCAGCAAAGGTGAAGAATCAGGCAATCGCAGGCCTACGAATCCGGATTCGCTTATTATTTTGGGCAATTCGGCTTTGAGGAATGAGAAGTATGACGAAGCGGTTGAGTATTATGAAGCGGCTTTTGAAGCAGATAATAATCATACGAAAGCTATTATTTATTCAACTATAGCGAAAATTGCAAAAATTAGCGTTGATCGAAAAGTTGTAGATTTGTTCAAAAACCGCTTTGGGTTTACAAATTATCCGAATCGCCTCAACGCTTTACTGAGTGACGATTGGCTTACTAAATATCCCGAAGAGTATATTTTGTGGTCATATCGCGATGAAGAAATAGGCAAATGGGTTTATTGGCATGATGAGTGGTATGTTAACAGCGGTTACTATCCGGACATTCAAAAAATTGGATACTATTACCAAGAATATGATTACAATAGTTATAATTATTTGTATTTTTTTGTTTCGGATAGCCCGATTTATGAGAAAGGCAGCGAATATTTACTTCCGGGATTAACTGTTCCAAATTGGATAAAAGGCGGAAGTGATTCTTGGTATAATGAAACGCTTATGTCCACCGATAAGGCGCATAGTTTTGAAACATGGTGTTTGCTTTTATTTGCAAATGCGGTTGATAAGAATACGGCGGGATTGAATACCGTTTTAGACGAACTTATTTCATCTGTTTTCGGCGGTTCTTTCGTTGATGCCTGCAATAGAATAAAAAGGTTGGAGAATAATAAAACCGCAGCGATAACTCTTGACAGAGATTTTATAGAGGCGTTATATCTGGATGAAATTATTGATGAATATGATTTAATCGGTTGGGCGGAAGTTAATGCGATTACTTCTTGTATGGTTGGCGTAAAAGCGTGTTTGGAATGGATGGCGGCATATGATTGGGATACGGATTTGAATTTTTTGAAATACGCTTGGAAATCCGATGAAAATGATTTTTACGAACACATAAAAACAATTGATTCAAGAAATTTGCCGTTTAATAATAATTTCTTGAACGCAAGACCGGGTAAAATGGGTGTTGCTAAAGCGAGTTTTGTTACAGCTATTCAAGGGATTAAAGCGTCTTACGATGCGATTATCACGAGTAATTTGTATCCGACAGAAGTAAAAAATGCTTATCCTACAATAAATGACGGAATAGGAAAATTACTTTCGGCGATTCAAACCGGCGGGAAATTTTATATTCCGCAAGCCCCAACGGAAGGTAGTTGGCCGACTTCCGGCGGAACAGACGTTCTTTTGGGCGTTGATATGGGATTGTTTTTTCAAGAGGGTTATTTTTCGCTGAAGAATGTATTTGAAACCGAAAACGGGAAACCGACATTTTACGCCGATGGTGTAAAATTGACTTTGTCAAACTATGGAACGGCGATTAGAGACGCTGAGGATTACATAGGGTTGAAATTCAAGACTGCGACAATAAACAATATAGTGTTTGATTTTCCCGAATTGTATGAAGAAGTTCCGGAATTGACGAACGGAAGCGACGGATGGATTGTTGGAATGTTTCCGCCTGCGCTTGCCAAAACGCTTTTTGAGAAATATTATAATAAATGATTGTTAATCTTTTATGTCTAAGAAGTTCCAAAAAATTTTATTTGGGATTTCTTTTTGTATTTGCAATGAAACTTTGTTTCGCTCAAAATTTTGAAATCGGCAGTAATAACGGGCTACTGTTGTATCGGGAAAACGAAAAAATATTTTTCTCGAACGAAAAAATAAATTACGGCAACGAAAAAAACTTCTCAAGTAAATTAAATTTTCTTAAAATTAATTCCGATATGTCTTGGTTTTCGACCGAAATTATCAAAATAGATTATTCGGCAAAATTTGACTTTAATATTGTCCATCCTGAAATTATCACAGGATTGTTAAAACAATCGGGAATTGAAATTTTATTGGATAATACGGTAGAAAATAAAAAAATTACAAATGGTGGTGCGAAAGGTTTTTGCATCGGTTCAAAATTAGGAATTGACCTTAAAAACGTTAAAATTACACCGTCCGTTTTATTTGCAAGATATATCTTTGAAGACGGGGATTTTAATTTCTTTTACGGTAAACCGGACATTCCAAAATTTCTGCATTTGAACTTATCGGCAGAATACGAAAAGCGGCATAAAATAAATTTTTCGTATGAAAATTTTATTTTGAATATTCTAAACAACGATGAAATGCGACTTTTCTATTCCGACAATTATGTTTTTGGTGCCTATTATAAATATTCGTTTCTAAGTTCGCAAAAATTACGTAATTTTTATGGATTTTTAGGAATAAATTATGCGGATTTCTTGGTAAACGGCTCATTAACTCCTGCCAATCAGCGGTATTTCTTATTTCCCTACTCGTTTTTCAATGTAAACGGAAATGCAAACATATTTGACATTTGGATGGCGATTTCATTTAATCTTCAACAAAAATATTTGAACCATCAGTTTAAGATTGGCGGCTTTAATATTTTCGATGGAGAAATAAACGCAAATATCCATTACAAATACAGAAAATTTTTCGGCGATGAAGAGACAAGTAAAAATATTGAGACGATAGATTTAAAGAATGCAGGATTTTTATTTTTCCTGTATTCTTTTGAAAGCCCTGATTTTAACATTAAAAATAAATTATATATTTATTTAGAATTGCAGAAAATCTTCATATGTCCTGTGGGAATTTCCAAATTTTTCACGGACGATGAGTCTGGCGCTTATGATTTTTATGCCAAAGATTATGTAAAAACTATTTTATTCTCGGGATTGTCCGGATGTTTGAGAATTAAGTTTTAACGTTATTATTCGCGCGTTTATATTTTCTGGTTTACCAAATTCATGGGTAACGACGCTTGTTTCTTCCCGCCAAAACCATATCTAATCGGACGATTTATCTGCTCGGCGATAATTTCCACATTTTTGTGAATATCCAAAACCGCTTCGTTAAGCAAAAGTTCATTTATTTTTGTTTGCTCAACGTTAGCGTTTGTTTTTTCTTTCAGTTCGTTGTGTAATTTTTTTATAATTATAATATCCTCTTTGGGAAATTCGTCAATTATTGAATTTATGTGTTTGAGGCGGTTTTTATCTTCAACGTATGGTGAAAGCAAATCAATTCTGTTTCTTTCCAACGAGTCCATCTGTTCAACCACAAAATCTATTTCCGTTGAAAGCGTCCTTATTTCCGTTAAATTTCGTGCATTTATTGCGTCATGCATTTTTGCGTTCATTATTTTTAATTGTCCCTGAAGCATAATCTGTTGCGAGATTATCGTCTTGAATTTTTTTATTATGTCTTTATCCATTTTTCTCCTCCGAATTTGAAATATTATCTAATTTTTCTTTTATTTTTCGTACATAATTTTGAGTTTCTCTAAACGGGGGAATACCGCCGTATTTTTCTACATTTGTAGGACCTGCATTATACGCGGCAAGAGCAAGGTTTACGTTTCCATTAAACTTGTTAAGCATTTGTTTAAGATACTGAGTCGCTCCCATAACGTTTTCCGACGGATTAAAAACATTTTTTACACCCATGTCTTTTGCCGTTTTCGGCATAAGCTGCATAAGTCCCGACGCTCCTGTTTTTGATTTTGCCGCGGGGTTTCCGCCTGATTCCGCTTCTATTACCGCCGCAATCAAGTTTTTATCAATTCCGTATTTTTGAGATGCTTTTTCTATAATTTTATCCCATCGACGAACTTGCAAAGGAAACGTTTCCTGTAAAAAAGAATTTGAATTTTGCGTTTTTTTGTCGTCAAACAAAATATTTGGGTTGGCGAATGACCGCAGTGTTGTTGCGTCGAATATGTTTGAACGTCTATAATTTTCCTGTGATTTTAACGCTTTTATAGCGGATAACGGATCAATTTCTCTATCTCTTTGACTCATTTGAGAAATTATGGTTTTGGCAAGTCCGAGATTTCCGTTTTGAACCATCATTTTCGTGTATTCGCTGTCAAGCATTTCGGTAAAAATCTCTTCTCCCGTACTTCTACCCATCAATGTATTTTCGGGAACGGTTTTGCGCATTTCTTTCACCATAATTTCGGCAAACATTCTTTCGAATTCTATAGCCGCTTTGGCAAGTTTCTCGGATTTATTGTTTCCGTCTGTGAATATTTCGTTACTGTTAATTGCCTGAATCATTTGCGCCTCCCCATTCTAAATTTGCAAATTTTGTGCCAAATCATGTTTAATTCGAGATGCCGGGTGTGAAAATTGATATTATGTTAAAATATTGCAAAATTTGCGAAAAAATTTCCGCTATTTGAGTAATTCCATTGCTTTAGGGACGATTTTGTCAAGCGGCAAAACAAATTCCGCTGCGTTCAATTTTACGGCGCTTCCGGGCATTCCCCATACTACGGAACTCGCTTCGTCTTGCGCAATTGTTCTTGCGCCCGCTTTTTTCATTTTAAGCAACCCTTCTGCACCGTCGCCGCCCATTCCCGTGAGAATGACGCCAACTGCGGATTTTCCCGCTTGTTCCGCCGTAGAATTGAACAAATGCTCTACGCACGGTCTTTGATAATGAAGCGGCTCGCCATTTCCTATCTTGACTTCGTAACGCCCTCCGTCCCGTTTTAGCCACATATGGTAATTACCCGGAGCTATAAGCACTTGACCGGTTACTACGGAATCTCCATCCTTTGCTTCTTTTACGGTTACGTCGCAAATAGTGTTTAGCCGCTCTGCAAAAGTTCGTGAAAATCCTGCGGGAATATGTTGAACGACGAGTGTTCCGGGCGCGTTTTTAGGCAGGGACGGTAAAATTCTTTCTAAAGCGACCGTTCCGCCGGTTGAACTTCCTATTACTAAAATTCTATTAGTTGTCGCCGTAAACGATGTAATTTTCGCAAAAGCCGTAGAAGAAGAGGTTTGTATTTGAATTTTTTTCACATTCACCAATACCGCCGTTTTAATTTTTTCAATGAGAAGCGGAATTACTTCTTCGATTGAATATGCCTCACAAGGCTTTGTTACTACATCGACAGCGCCGCACCGTAATGCTTCCAAAGCCAATTGTGAGCTTTGTTGAGCAAGCGAAGAAACGATAATTGTAGGAATCGGAAAATTCTGCATTATTTTACGCAGAAACGTAATTCCGTCCATTCGCGGCATTTCTATATCTAACAGCATTACATCGGGTTTGTTTTTCGTAATCATCTCTCTTGCAACATAAGGATCAGGAGCCGTGTTTATGATTTCAATTACCGGGCATTTTTCAAGTTCCCTAGAAAGAACTCTCCTCACGAGTGCGGAATCATCAACTATCATTACCTTAATTTTGTTACTCAGTATCATCGTTCCAATCCCCATCTCTTAATTTTCTTACTTTAACGACCGCAACGTTTCCGTTTTCCGCGTTGAAAACAATTTTTCGTCCCACTCTTCCGCCTACGTCTTCGCATATTACGGGGATGCGGTTTTGGTGGAGAATATATCTTGCCGCCTCAATATTTTGTTCCGCTGTCTTGTCGGGAAGAGCTGTAGGCGACGCACCACCCAAAATATGGGCTGAAAGCGAACGGCGTTTTGATCCGGCGCCGCTTAAAGTTCTCAACATTGTCGGTATGGATTCGGAGGCATACAAGCCGGACGGGCGGTCGCCGATAGCAGGAGCGGGAAAAACAAAGTGACACATGCAAGCGTATTTTAGTTCTTCGTCCCAAATACATATTGAAACAGCACTGCCCACTACGGTTCTTATGAATCCGTTTTTTTTTGCCAGATAAACTTGACCGGGCTTTAGAGTGTATGGAGCTATTTCATCGAACATCCGTTCTCCAAATTAAAAGGCTTGTTTCAATGTTGCAAATTCTTCCGAAACCAAAATTTCGTTCAAATCCAAAAGAAATCGAACTTTATCGCTCATGCGAACCGCACCTATAATATGTTTCGCACTTTTACTGGCGCCTATATCCGGTTTGTCGGTAAGCATTTCTTCGTTAATGTCCATTACATCTTTTACTTCGTCAATGATTATGCCGACAATCAACACGCTCTGTCTGTCGGAAATCTCGGTTATCAATATGCACGTTTTTTCAGTTTCTTCTACAGGAGGCATGTTGAATTTGCTGTGAAGATTAAGGATAGGCACTACTTTTCCGCGAAGATTAAGTACGCCTCGAATAAATTTAGGGGAGCGGGGGATTCTTGTTATCTGTTGAATTTGAATTACTTGCTGAATTTTAAGGATATCAACTGCATATTCGCCGTTACCGAGCACAAATGAAAGATATTTTCCAATCAATTTCTCAGAATTAACATGTTTTTTTTCCGGCATAAGTTTAAATTCCTTCCAAAAGACGGATATAAGACGATTACAAAAATTATCAAAGATAATGTGAATATATTATATTTTTAATTGTATATGCAATAGTCTGTGTATTCTTTTAAAATTTTTGACAAAACGGCTTTTGGGTTTTCGGATTTATTGAGAAGTCGTACCGTACAAAAATTATGTCCGCCTGCCTGCAAAACCGCTTTTATATTGTTAAAATTAATTCCGCCGATACAGACCGACGGCAAAGTGGAATTATCGACCATTTCTTTCATTTTCTCAAGTCCCAAAACCGGATCCGGAATTTGTTTGGTAGGCGTTGGATAAACCGGACCTATTCCTATATAGTCTATTTTTTCGTTTTGAGCGTTTTTTGTTTGGTTTATGTTGTGCGTAGATAATCCGATAATCGCATCTTCGCCGAAAATCGTTCTTGCATAGTCTGGTTTTACATCGTCCTGACCTAAATGAACGCCGTCCGCTCCGCAGTCCTTTGCTATGTCAACAAAATCGTTTACAATAAAAATCGTTTTTGAATTTTGTGTCGTTTTACGAATGTTTTCCGCGGTTTTTAATATTTTGAATTTGTTTTCGTCTTTCATTCGCAGCTGCAAAAACGATATTTCGTTTTCTACAAGCAATTTAGCAAGATAATCGTATCCGCGAACCGGATCGGTCAAGATTGAATAAAATCCGAAATCTGTTTTTATTTTTGGGTTCACTTTAGATTTTCCTTTTTGTTCATAAAAATAATATTTTCCTGTAGATACAATTTTACGAACGGGATGTTTTATGATGACTGATATCAATAATTTATACGAAATTCAACAATCGTTGTTCGGAAGAAGTCGCGACAAAATAAATCCGGGACTTGAGAGAAT
This sequence comes from Chitinispirillales bacterium, assembly GCA_031254455.1. NCBI lineage: Bacteria > Pseudomonadati > Fibrobacterota > Chitinispirillia > Chitinispirillales > Chitinispirillales bacterium. The sequence continues at coordinate 31,320 of JAIRUI010000094.1, forward strand.
TAGTTCTGCGGCTCAAGAAATCGGTAATCCGCAATATTCCTGTAAAACGATTCATATAGCCGGAACAAACGGAAAAGGTTCTACTGCCGCAATGATTGCGCACGGTCTTATGGCGTCGGGTGAAAAAGTAGGGCTTTTCACTTCTCCGCATATTTTTTCTTTCAAAGAAAGGTTTTATATTGACGGGGAATTCGTTTCTGCGAAGAAATGGCTTGGTGTTTACGGCAGATTAGAAAAAATCTTTGAAAAATACGATTTGACGTTTTTTGAAATTTCCACTCTTATAGCTTTTGAATTATTCCGCGAAGAAGAATGTTCCTGGACAGTGCTTGAAACCGGTATGGGCGGATTACTTGACGCTACAAATATTTGCGTTCCGCAGGCGAGCGTTATCACGACGATAGGAATTGATCACACAATGTATTTGGGGAATACAATCCAAGAAATTACAAAAGAAAAATTAGGTATCGTAAAAAGCGGAGTTCCGTTGGTAATAAGCGGCGCTAATGAAGAAAGAATAATAAAACAAGCGCAAAAATGCTGCTGGGAAAGAAATTCAAATATTATAATTTCAGATTTATCCAGAATAAGAAACGTCGCTAATTCCGAAAACCCGCCAGAAATTTGTTTGGATTTGAAAAATATTTACAAACTTGCAATGAGCGGTGAGTTTCAAAAAGTCAATTTTATTCTTGCTGTAACGGTTTTGGAAACACTCGGATTGAGTATGAGTCGAGAAATTTGCAAAAGCGTTGCGAAAGCGGCTATTCCTGCAAGAATGCAGAAAACGGAATTTCAGGACAAAACCGTGATTTTTGACGTAGCGCATAATCCGCAGGCGATGAAAAATTTTACCGATTCTCTAAAAAAAGAGAAATTAAACTCACCTGTTTGCGCAATTTTAGGAATGATGGGCGATAAAAATACAAAAGAAACATTAAAATTTATCACGCCTATAGTTGATAATATTTTTTGTTTTACTCCGTTAACGAAACGGGCGGAGCCGGCAGATTATTTGGCAAAGACTTTAAGGGACATCGGGGCAAAAAATGTTTTTATCTGCAAATCGTCTAAAGACGCTTTGCAAAAATCGTTAGAGCAAGGTAAAACCATTTTGGTAAGCGGTTCTTTTTATACGGTATCAGAAGTTATGGAGGCGGCAAATATAGTGAATTTTTGAAAAAAAGAGAAAATGTACAAAAAATTTCGGGAAAACAACATTTTCAATTCTAAAATTATATTATTTTATTAACTTAAATTCAAAAACAAACGGGGGAATATGTGAAAGTTCAAATTACGGCAAGACATGAAAGGAAAATTTCTGACGAAACGAAGATTTTTGTTGAAGAGGAAGTCGAAAATTTAGTTAAATTTTACGATAAAATTACTTCGGCGCAAGTAATTTTAGACAAGCAAACTTACAAAAACGGCAGTGAAGATATTGTTGAAATAATTGTAAACGTCGATAAAAGCCAATTGGTAGGTAAATCAAGCGCTGAAAATATGAGAAAAGCATTTGACGATGCGAAAGAAAAAGTCATTAGGCAATTAAAAAAACATGATGATATTAAAAAGAGTCACAATTGCGAACCATTGAAAGAAGCGGTTGTGAAAATTTAGTTTTAGGACTTTTGTTGATTAAGGGGTTTTTTTGAGGAAAAGTCGTTCCGATTTACTTGTCGGCATTGTGATTTTAACAGCTCTTGTAGCGTTAATTGCCGGTATTATGTGGCTTAAAGCGTATAGCTTTACACAGAAGATGGTGGATTATACGGCTGTTTTTTCTAATATTGGAGGTTTGCAGCCCGGAGATCCGGTAGCAGTTAACGGATTGAAAAAAGGAACTATTTCTTCTATAGAACTTTACGGCTCGCTAGTTGCTGTTCATTTCAAGCTCGAAAAAAACGTTCCTTTTACTGATTCCGCAGTTGTCACAGTAAAAAATATCGGTCTGATGGGTGAAAGAAAAGTTGAAATTTCACTTTCCGATAATGGAACTTTATATTTGCCCGACGAGGGTAAACGAGTGCGTCAGTATATAAAAGGCAAGTTTGACAGCGGTATTGCCGAGGCGCTTGGAATGCTTGGAAATTTTGTGGAGGACGCTTCCGCACTTGTTGATTCTGTTTCTGCGCTTTTGTCGGTAACTTTAGGCAGTAAAGAATTTAAGGATTTTTACGACAGAACCGTTGTGCGTTTGGATACGATAGTTGAAGTTGTTGATAGGATTTTGGAGCATAACGATAGAAAAGTTGATAACATTGTAAGCAGTTTGCAAAGAACTACTAAAAACCTTGATGAAATTGTTTCGGGAAATAAAACGGGAATCAATTCTATAGTGGTTAATACCGATTCTTTGACTAATAGAGCGGCGGATTTGATGTTTGATTTGGATTCTCTCCTTTTTGATTTGCGTAGTATAACCGGTAAAATTGATTCCGGTAACGGAACTGTCGGTCAATTGGTTAATGATTCTACGACGATTGAAGAATTGATGAAAACCGTCGAAAAACTGGATGTCTTAATAAACGAAGTGCAGAGTTACGGATTGAAACTCCGCATAAAACTTGGTTTCGGGGAAAAAAGAAATAAGGATAAATAAGTTGTGATTGAGAAAAGACTGCTTGTTGAGAACAAAAATGGAATTCACGCTCGCCCTTCGGCTGCGATTGTAGGGACGTTAAGCGGTTTTTCTTCCGAAGTTATAATCAAAACCGATGACGGTGAAGCCGATGCGAGAAGTATTATGGCTATATTGATGTTGAAAATTTTATGCGGAACAGAAATTTCCATCGTTGCAAACGGAGATGACGAAGTGGAAGCCATCAACGCTTTAGAGAAGTTATTCAAAGAAAAGTTTGGTTTTGATTACTGATTGAAATAACGGTATCGCGTTCAAAATCTTTTGATTTTTCCGGGTAGTCGGTCGTGAAGTGCAGTCCGCGGCTTTCTTTTCGTAATATTGCCGAACTTATAACCAATTTTGCGACGCAGGCGATGTTTCTCAATTCCAAAACCGGCGTACAAACTTTTGTTTTTTTGTAAAAATCCTCAATTTCTTGGCAAATCAGGCAAATTCTGTTAAACGCCCTTTGTAAACGTACGTTATTTCGTACTATTCCTACATAATCCCACATAATTTTTTGAATTTCATAAAGGTTATGCGATACCAAAACCCATTCGTCAGCAAATTCCGTTCCACTGTCGTCCCAGGTTTTTATATCGCTTTCATCGACAATTTCGCCTGTTTCTAAAGAAATTTTATCAATAGTGCGTTTCGCAAATACCATAGCCTCCAAAAGTGAATTTGAGGCGAGGCGATTTGCTCCGTGAACTCCAGAACAGCTTGATTCTCCTATGGCATACAAATTTTTTATGCTGGTTTCGCCGTTAATGTTTGTCTCAATTCCGCCGCAGCAGTAGTGAAATGCAGGAACTACAGGAATCATTTCTTTAGTTATGTCTATTGCGAATTTCAGGCATTGGGCGTAAATCAGTGGAAAATTCTCAATTAAATCCGAAGAATTTGCATGTCGAATATCCAAAAAAACGCAGTTGTCACCGCTTATTTTCATTTCGTTGTCTATCGCTCGCGCAACAATATCCCGCGGAGCAAGCGACTGCATTTCGTGGTATTTGTTCATAAACTCCTTGCCGTTTTTGCTTTTCAGTACCGCTCCATAACCTCGCAGCGCTTCTGAAATTAAAAAGGATTGTGACTGCGAACAAAAAAGCGTTGTTGGATGAAATTGTATAAATTCCAAATTTGCAATATTCGCTCCCGCTCGCCAAGCGGCCGCAATTCCATCGCCAGTAGCGGATTTCGGGTTTGTGGAATGAAGGTAAACTTCGCCGATTCCTCCGGTTGCTAAAACGGTTGATTTAGCGCGGACGGTTATAATCTTCCCCGCTTTTCTATCTAAAACATACGCTCCGAAACAACCGGTTTTTTGCGAATTTATAAGATGATGTTCGGTAATGAGTTCAATGAGTGTGTGGTATTGCAGAATTTTGATATTAGGATTGGATTTTGCGGTTTCGGCAAGCGTTTTTTCAATTTCCAAACCCGTTTGATCCTTTGCATGAACTATTCTGTCGGCGTGGTGTCCGCCTTCTCGTCCCAAATCCAAATTTTCCCAGGCGTCTGACCTCAAGGATTTTGAGAATTTAGCGCCGAACTTTACAACGTTTTTGATTGCTTCCGGACCTTCTTTCGCCAGAATTTCAACCGCTTCTCTTTTACAAAGTCCGCTTCCGGTAGAAATCGTGTCGGCAATATGGCTTTCTATTGAATCTGCTGGTGAAAGCACAGCCGCAACTCCGCCTTGCGCGTGACGCGTGTTACATTCAAAAATGTCGTTTTTGCAGATAACTACACAAGAAATTCCCCTGTCTGCAGCGTTAATCGCCGCCGATAATCCTGCTGCACCACATCCGATAATCAATAATTCTGTATTTTCCAAAATCCTACCTAAAATTCTTCAAATTTTTCCGTAAATTTTCAAAACGCCGCTTTTTAACAGTTTATTTGTCAATACCATAAATTTCTTGGTTTACTTCATTAATCTCATAAACGTATGCGTTGCTGAAATTGATTTATAGTATTGAGTAAAATTTCATTAAACATGTAAATTAAATCTTCCTTGTTAAATTTTTATACCCAATTTATTTTGTAAACCGCCTTAAAACTATTTAACGTGTAAAAACTATTTATTTATATCTTCCAAAATCGTATGAAATGCGGTATATCCACTCAAAATCGCATTAAACATTCCACAACCTGGAAGCGTCCAATGCCCCGCTTGATAAATATTTTTAATATGACTTTTAATCGGCATTTTTGCTGCGTTATAACTATTGAAAGTATTTTCAAATCCATAAATAGAGCCGCAAGTGTTTAGAGTATAACGTTCAAAAGTATCTGGAGAACCTATTTCAATCAAATCAATGTATTCTTTAATATTTGGATATACTGTGTTTAATTCGTCGATCATTTTTTTTGCGATAACTTTTTTATAATTTTTCCAATCGCCGCTGTCGGATTGTCGCACGAACGAAAATAAAATTATAGTAGGGGCAGATAAAAATTCCACACTGTGTAAAATTGCCAAATTATCACAGTCAAAGGGTAGGTTTTCTTGTGAATGAATTCGTTTGTACGGAGAATCAACATCTTTGTGCTTAAAATACATTGCGACGTTTGAGTCTATATATTTTTCATACCCCTTTTTCATTCCCAAATACACCGCGACCACGGAATCTGCCGGATTTAAACGGGAAAGGCGTTTCTGCCAAAGCGATGAACGGCTATTTTCGTCAAGTAGTTTGTTTTGTAAAATATAGGGAGAAATTCCTGAAATCACTAAGTTGCAGTCAATTTTTAGTCCGTTTTTTGTTCTTACATATTTTGCCGTCTTATTTTCAACCGAAATTCGATTCACTTCATCTTTCAAAATTATTTCACCGCCGTTTTTTTCTATAACTTCGGCTAAGGCGTTTGCTACGGTCACAAATCCTCCTCTTATTCCGTAAGAGCCGTCATGAAAATGTGCGTTAAAAAGCATTTGTGAAAACAAATGTTGTCCGAATCCGGGAGTGATTCCGATATAAGGCCACATTCCCGAAAGAAAGAATCGTAATTTTTCATCGTCGAAAAGTCTCTGTAAATACGATGAATATGAATGATGTTGAAATTTTGCAATTTTACCGTGATCTTCGTCAAGCAATCCGCGTTTTCCGGTTTCGAATAGTGTAAATACCGTGTCGCTAAGAAGTTCCAAATCATCAAA
>JAIRUI010000095.1 GCA_031254455.1 Chitinispirillales bacterium
TTTTGGGCGAAATATCTTCGTCCGCCCAAAGAGGAATACTGGGATTACATAATAGAGCGTCGAGATATGCTTGTTCCGCAGGATGTTCGCGAAAGAAAGGGTTCATTTTTTACTCCGCAACGGTGGGTGGAGTTGTCACAACGTTATATCGCCGAGGTTTTGGGCGAAAACTGGCAGGATGAGTATTATGTATGGGATTGCGCTGCGGGCACGGGAAATTTACTCATCGGACTTACTAACAAATACAATATATACGCTTCGACTTTGGATAAGGCGGATGTTGATGTTATACGCGACAGAATAGAAAACGGAGCCAATTTGCTTGAGAATCATGTATTTCAGTTTGATTTTTTAAATGATGAGTTTTTACCAAAAGCAAAAGGCGGAAAATTACCGGATAAACTGTTTGAAATTATAAGCGACGAAGAAAAAAGCAAGAAACTTATTGTTTATATTAACCCTCCGTATGCGGAGGCTGGCGACAGTAAGCAGAGAACTGGGACAGGAAAAAATAAAGATGGGGTATCAAACGCAAATAAAACGGTAAAAACATATAAGTTAATGCTTGGAAAAGCAAGTAATGAACTGTTTACACAGTTTTTGATAAGAATACATTGCGAAATACAACGTTGTAAAATTGCAAATTTTGCAAAGTTGAAAGCGCTATGCGCTTCCAACTTTGGAGTTTTCAGAGAAAACTTTCGTGCAAAGCTGGAAAAACTCTTTGTAATACCTGCCGACACCTTTGACAATGTTCACGGACAGTTTCCTATAGGCTTTCACGTTTGGGATACCGATAAGAAACAGAAGTTTGAAAGCATATCCGCAGATGTTTATGATAAGGATGGAAATTTGAGCGGAGAGAAAGTGTTTTACTTCTATGATGATAATAAAAAAGGAAGAATTAATCAGTGGTTAAGAAAACATAACGATACAAAAACATTACAAGGTATAGGATATTTAATGGCGGATGCACCGGATTTTCAGAATAACAGAGTTGTTAATATCCAAAATAAAAAAGGAATAAGGCATGGAATTTATGTTTTAATTACCACAACAAATTTAATTCCGGCATGTATTTACTTCGCAGTTCGCAAAGTGATTCCTGAAAACTGGTTAAACGACCGTGATCAGTTTCTTTTTCCAAATGATTACTGGAAAAGTGATATTGAGTTTAAGACGGATTGTTTTACTTACACTCTTTTCAATAATAATATAAGTGCAAAACACGGCACAAACCATTGGATTCCGTTTATTGAGAGCGAAGTGAATTCTCGCGAGAAATTTAACAGTAATCTTATGACCGACTTTATCGCCGGAAAGGTAAAATTAGAGAAAGAAAACAGTTTATTTGAAGAAGAACGCACAAAACCCCGGCCGCTTAGCTTTTCACCGCAGGCTTTGGCTGTCTTTGACGCGGGTAGAGAGTTGTGGAAATATTATCACTCTCAGAAAAATATTGACGTAAACGCCTCTTTTTACGATATTCGCGAATTTTTTCAAGGAAGAAACGACACGGGAAAGATGAATAATAAATCAAACGATGAAAAGTATAACGAACTCATCGGTAATTTGCGGCAAGAGTTGAAATTTTTGGCGAAAAAAATCGAACCGAAAGTTTATGAATACGGCTTTTTGATGAGGTGAGAGAGTATAACGTCAAATTTTCAAACGTTATCAAGCGGCGAACAACGATCTTTCATAACATAACACCCGGCATTCCAATGCCGACATACAAAGAAATGTACTTGTAATTATACCGGAAACTTTGATTAAATTGTTATTATTTTTGATATACACATATCCGATAATAAAAGTTATGACGCCGGACAAAGCGAAAATAATTAATAACGCGTATTGAATATGCACATACAAAATAACGGCGCAAAAAATAAAGAATCCAATGTTTTTCGTTTAATTTCGGAGCGATTCGTTATTTTAATTATTCGCCCTATTCGCTCTGGCAAATTCAAGCGAAACCTTTTCGCTTTTTTGACTTTGTCGGGTTTGCCGTAAATTTTCGTATTGCGTGTTAAGTTCGTCAAGGAATTTCTGTTTTTCGCCGCTCAAAAGTTTTTTCACAATTCCAGGCATTAAAGAAGCGTCGCGAACCTGAACTACTCCGAAAGAATACTGCGGGGAAATTTTTATCGCGGTATGAACGGGCGAAGTCGTAGCGCCGCCCAAAAGAAGCGGGATTTTCATTTTGCGTTCGCTCATTCTTTTTGCGACGTTCGCCATTTCTTCAAGCGACGGCGTAATCAAACCGGAAAGTCCGATAATATCTACGTTTTCCGTCAACGCCTTGTCTAAAATATCCTCGCATGAAACCATTACGCCCATATCTATAACTTCATAATTGTTGCACTGCAAAATAATCGCGACAATATTTTTGCCTATATCGTGAACGTCGCCTTTGACCGTAGCCAAAAGGATTTTACCCGCCGATTTCGCTTCCCCCTTTTTTTCTTTTTCTATCTGGGGACGTAAAACCTCAACCGCTTTTTTCATAACTCTCGCCGATTTTACAACCTGCGGCAAAAACATTTTTCCATCGCCGAACAACTGACCGACCGTGTTCATTCCGTCCATAAGCGGACCTTCGATAATCGCAACCGCGCTTTCAAATTCTTTTCGAACTTGCGCGACGTCTTCTTCGATAAAATCGGTTATTCCTTTTACAAGCGAATGAGAAAGCCGCTGGGCGGCAGGCAAAGTGCGCCACTGCGCCGTTTTTACTTCTTTCTGATTTTCATTTTTAAGCGATTGCGCCAAATCAAGTAAGTTTTGCGCGGCGTCGTTATTCCTGTCAAAGAGCAAATCCTCTATCTTTTCTTTAAGTTGTGCATCTATTTCAGAATAAGGAGGGATTACGCCGGCATTTACAATTCCCATATCCATTCCCGCCGCGATCGCATGACAGAGAAAACAGGAATGGATCGCCTCACGAATAAAATTGTTTGGGCGAAACGCAAACGAAACATTGCTTACGCCGCCGGAAATATGGGTTTTGGGCATTCTTTGTTTGATGATTCTTACCGCTTCGATGAAATCGATCGCATATTTTCTATGCTCGTCAAGTCCGGTTCCTACCGCAAAAATGTTCGGGTCGAAAATTATATCTTCTTCGTTAAATCCTATTGCTTTAAGAATATTGTACGACCTTTCACAAATTTCTATTTTTCGCTCTTTCGTATCCGCCTGCCCTTTTTCGTCAAACGCCATAACGACGATAGCCGCGCCAAAACGCATAATTTTTTTCGCTTTGTCGATAAATTTCTCCTCGCCCTCTTTAAGCGAAATCGAATTTACTATAGTTTTGCCGCCGCAGCATTTCAGTCCCGCTTCTATAACCTCCCATTTGCTGCTGTCTATCATTACCGGAACGCGATTTACCGATGGGTCGGCGGCAAAAAAGTTCAGCGTGTTCTTCATTTCTTCTTCGGCGTCAAGCATTGCGTCGTCAAGGTTTACGTCTATTACCTGCGCACCGCTTTCGACTTGCTCGCTTGCCACTTTCAACGCTTCTTCATAATTTTTTTCACGGATTAATCGGGCGAATTTTGCGCTTCCCGCAACGTTTGTTCTTTCGCCTATATTTACAAAAAGCGAATCTTTGCGCAGTTCAAACAGTTCAAGCCCGCTCAAAAGCATGTTTCTGTTTCTTTTTTCTATTTTTCTCGGAGGATATTTTTTAACACAGTCTGCAAGCGCTTTAATATGGTCGGGAGTAGTTCCGCAGCAGCCGCCTACGACATTTAGCAAACCGTCTTTCGCCCAATTCTCAATAATATCTACCATTTGCTGCGGTGTATGCGTATAATTCCCAAGTTCGTCGGGAAGTCCGGCATTAGGATGACACGAAACTCCACAGTTTGCAATCTTTGCCAATTCTTCGACGTATGGAGCAAGCAAATCCGCTCCCAAAGAGCAATTCAGTCCGATAGAAATCGGTTTTGCATGCGCGACGCTTGCATAAAACGCAGATATTGTTTGCCCCGTCAAAATTCGTCCAGAAACGTCGGAAATCGTTCCGGAAATCATAATCGGAACATCTACTCCATGCTTTCTATTGTATTCCTGTACGGCAAAAATTCCCGCTTTTGTGTTAAGTGCGTCAAACTGCGTTTCAAGCAGAATACAATCCGCACCGCCTTTAATCAAATTCTCAACGGCGATATAAAAAGTATCCGATAATTCGTCGAACGTAATATTTCTTGCCGCCGGATTTTCCACGTCGGGCGACATTGAAGCGGTTTTTCCGGAAGGACCTATGCAACCCGAAACGAATCTAGTAACACCCGTTTCTCGTTCTATTTCGTCAGCGACTTTCCTTGCGATTTTCGCCGCCTCAAAGTTGAGTGTCGCGACGTAATTTTGCAATCCGTAATCCGCCTGTGAGACCGCGTTTGCGTTAAAAGAGCAGGTATCGACAATGTCTGCGCCGGCTTCAAAATATCTTCTGTGCAACTCTGCGATAACGTCCGGTCTTGTAATCGGTAAAACGTCGTTGTTGCCTTTGAGAGGTATTTTGTTGCCTGCAAAAATTCCTTTACTGAAATCTTTTTCGCTAAGTCCGTATTTTTGGATTTCAGTTCCCGTCGCTCCGTCAAGAACTAGAATTTTTTCTTTCATTTTTTGTCGAAGCAAATCGAATCTGTTCACAGTCCGCTCCTTTGTTTATATGAAAAATACATCATTGATGCCGGTTCTGTCAAAGAATATCGGGATTGCTTCGGAAAGAAACAAATGACGGCGAACAGGAAATATAAAGACAGAGTATTCACGAAATTATTCAGCGACAAGGATAATCTCTTGGATTTGTATAACGCCGTTGAAAACAAAAATTACGGAATGTATTAAAGAGATTTTTGGAGAATAACGGAGGAGATGTTATGAGTATGTTATAGCAATTATATTTAACAAATCTTTTTCGCAAATATTATTTTATCGAAAGTTTTGACTACAACCGAACTAAATATACAGAGGGAAACAGTGCCGAATTACTCAAAAAACTTGACTTTTACTGCGGCAAGCGGTATTTTACATAAGTACCTTTTGAAGGTCTTCGGTCTTCGGTCTTCGGTCTTCGGTCTTCGGTCTTCGGTCTTCGGTCTTCGGTCTTCGGTCTTCGGTCTTCGGTCTTCGGTCTTCGGTCTTCGGTCTTCGGTCTTCGGTCTT
>JAIRUI010000096.1 GCA_031254455.1 Chitinispirillales bacterium
TTATAACAAAATTGAACGTGCGGCATCGTTTTTTATTTGTTCGACAATGTGTTTTGGCGGTATGATTGGCTCTACTTTTTCGACGAATAAAAGCGTACCTAACACGCCAATGCCCAGACGATTGATAAACAAGAAAAAGTTGTTTTCTTATCATTTAGCGAAGCGGTTTGATAATGCGATAATTGAATGTTTGGACGCAGTTGAATTGATTGAAAGGTACGACACAGAAGATGCGTTCTTTTACGTTGATCCGCCGTATTTCAATGCGAATATGGGACATTATGGCGGATATACCGCAGATGATTTTGAAAGGCTTTTGACGACGCTTTCTAAAATTAAAGGCAAATTCCTTTTGTCGTGTTATCCGTCTGAGTCGATTAAAAAGCGCGTTGAAAAGAACGGATGGAATAACAACGACTATTTATTTTACTTACTCCGTCTCCAAAAAATTAAATAATTTCTCATTAAAACTACCAATTCGTTTCATGTTTTTTATTTTGTCGGTAAAAGCATTGAGATTTATTTCAATCAACGGATTTCTTAAACCGCCGCCATACTCATGATAAACAATAAAAAGCGCGCCGCCATCGTTTATTGTTATTCCTTTTGATTTCAAATCATTGTTTACCTTTTTCATATTTGACTTGTCAATAACATTGCCCACGGCAATTTCATATTTTACTCCATCGTTCAACTTAAATGTCAATTTTTTAATGTCTTTCGGAGCGTCTTTCGCTGTCCAAATTGCCACCCATTCTTGCGCTTTTTTGTTTTGTTCTGCTGCCGCTTGTTTTACAACTTGTGTTGCATTTTCTTGCTTTTGCTGCAATTCTTTAACCAAATCCGAATACTTAAACTCTAAATTTGCAGCATACAGATTATTCTTCCACAAATATTTACCTTTAAATATTATTTCGGAATCATAATGTTTATAAGGAACCCCTGATCTGTCTGAATCTCTTCCTTCTGCTTCTAAATTTTTTAAGAAATACTTTTTCGTCGTGTCGGCTTTGCTTATAACAGTTATTTTTTCCGGACATATATGGTATTCGTCAAAAGGAATGCTATGGTAACGAAAGACAGAAAAATCTCTTGCAAGAGGGATTTTTATTTTTATGTCTTCCATATTGATATTGAAAGCATATCCGTTTTGTTTCAAATTTTGTGCATCTGCAGACGAAATCGCGAGCGGCGCAAAGCATTCCATTCCATGAATAAGAATCTTTTTGCCGTAAGTTCCTTGCCCTTCATAAACGGTTGAATCTACATCCGGCAGTTCCACCTTTACTGAATAAATTCCGGCATCTGCATCATAACTGTCTAATTCGACACGGGCTTTATTAACCGACGACATAATTTCTCCGGTAAGCATTAAGGAAATTTTTTTGAAATAAAATTCTGTGCTGTCTCCTAAACGCTTGTTGAATGCTTCTGTCGTTTCAAACTCCGTTTTTTTAATCGGTATTCCTTTATTAAGATATTCATTTACATCCCGAACAAGAACGTCACTAAAAATTGTATTTTTCCGTCTTTCATCATCCTGAAGTAGTTCTTGTTGTTGTTCTTGTAGGTACGCTTTATCCGCAGATTCGCGCGATCTGTTCACACTTTCTGTCACTATAACGGTTTTTGTCTGGCACATTGCATTACCAACCACCATTAACATTGCGCAAAGCGCAAAAATCATTCTTTTCATAATAACCAATCCTTTCTTCTTCGGCTGTATTTTCAGTCCGAGTTTAACTTTTTTATTGCTCTAACAATTCGACTTTTGTTATATTCTTCAATCACAAAAAACCCCTTGATCATTGAAGAGGACTTAATAATCTTCGTCCATCTGGTGCATAGTATTTATGCTCGACAATTTCTCCGTCCTTAAAGTTTGTAATTTGTTTAAGTTTTCCGTTTCCATAATATGCCTTACTTTGTCCGTGTGGTATTATGTTCCCATTGCCATCTTTATAGAAACGCATCTCAGTTGCAATTTGTCCGTCTTCGTAATATTCTACGTATGTTTGCAAAAAAGTTACGATTCTTCCTTCAGAATTTGAAAAGTCCCATTTAAATTTGGATAAATTGAATACATTAACATGAATGCCAAAGGCAAATAAAGAAACATGAATAGCAACGACAATTACGACTACCCAAATGATTATTTCCGACAAAATCTTCGACAAAATCTTCTTAATAGGAATTTCTTTGCGAAATGTCTGAAATGTCTTACATACATCACAAAAATTATCTTCATCTAATTGCTTTCCGCAATTTTTACAAAGCGCCATAAAAAACCTCCTAGTTTTTAATCTCTAAGGGTAAATTCCCCGCCGCTTGGGCGGGGTTATTCATTTTTTTAATTTACCAATTCAACGTTTGTTATTGACTTAATAATTGTTCCTTTATCGTAGGGGTTTTTCTCCTCTTTGATGGTTACCTTTACCTTTTTACCTTTGACTTTGTCCTGTTTCATTTTCAAAAATTCAAGAATATCGCCGACAAACCACTCTACTTTACCGTTGACTTCTATTCCGCTGTAAACAAAATCGCCTTCCATATCAACCTCTGTAAATACGCCTGTAATCGTATTATCGGTTGTTTTTTCTTTGCTGACATTTGTCGCCTTGTTATTGCCATCGGTTTTCTTTTCGCCAAAACATCCCATAAACAAACACAACACTGCCGTTATCAATACTACTTTTAACAACTTCATAACTTTACCAATCCTTTCTTTTAATTTTCAATTTCCAAGTTTTTAACCAATTCGCCGAATTTACGAAAATCTTCTTCCCGTTCATCTTTGTTTTTATTATTCAGCCCCGAAGGGTGATAAACTACAAAAGCTGGAATATTCTTGTATGAAAATTCCTTGCCGTGAATATTTTCCATTTTCTCCGGCGATGCTAATTTTGCCGCCGTTTCTCCGACCAATAAAATGACGCTCGGTTTTATTATCTCAATTTCCTTGTCGAGATATTTTTGACAGGCGTCAAGTTCTTTTTGTTTCGGTTTGTTTTCTCCCAACGGATTGCATTTTACGCGGTTGGTAACATAGCAATCTTTACGCTTGATACCTATTCCTGCCAACAATTCGTCTAAAGTTTCTCCCGCATCGCCGACAAATGGTTTCCCCTGTTCATCTTCTTCCTTTCCGGGTGATTCGCCGACTATCATAATTTTTGCATTGCCGTCGCCGTTGCCTGCTACTGCATTTTTCCTGCCTTTGCTCAAATTACAAGCGAAACAATCTTTCAATTCCACTGCAATTTGTTCCAATTCGTCTTTACTCATACACCAAAAACCTCCAATAATTAAAAAATCTATACAAAAAGCACCATGCTAATTGTCGAAAGTTAATAAACTTATGAATTATGGAAAAAAAAGACAGCGGTAAAATAGAAAAGGGCTGTCCTGCCCATAAATCGTAGTTTACCACAACACAGAAATATGTTTGATTTTCACACAGGAAAGTGGCAGAACAACCGTGGAAGGAAGTTCACTTTCCTGTGTAAAATGTAAAAATCAACGAATCATGGGAAGAATCCCAATGATTCTGTGTTGTGGTAGTGGGAAAATAATTTATTGTTTATTGTAATGTGATAAGAATTTTGAATAATCGTTATTTTATGCCTATATGTTTTTTAGCAGCTCGGTATCTTTAATTTCCATTTTTGAAAAAGCAAACAATTTTTTACCTAAATCTTTAAGCGATGCGCCTATATGATATACCGTATTATCAATTATCAAGAAACGATCGTGAAAACTTGTAGATATAAGCATTATTATCGGTTCATACTGAGTATTGTGTTTTTCTAAATCTAATTGTAATTGAGCGGTTATTTGTTTAGTATAGATTTCAGCGCGAACATTTATACTGCGTTTTGACAAAATAAGCAAGACGCTTTCATCTATATAATTGTCTATCAGAATTATTGTTTTTGTCGCTGATTTTATCAGGTCGGAAGCAAAAATATAAGCATCAAAAATCTGCCCTTCAAAAAATACTCCTTCTTGGGGTGGAAGCGAAGTTTTAACGAAAAAATCAACGTTTTTTTCAAGCTCAGTAATCCTGTTTTCGTGATTTGCATACAATTTTGCAACATCTGTTTCGTGGCGAATAGAATAACCTTTTAACAAATAATCTTTCAAAACCTGATTCGCCCAGCGGCGAAACAATGTAGCATTTATAGAATTTACACGATAACCAACTGAAAGAATCGCATCAAGATTGTAAATTTTAGTATCATATATTTTCCCATCCGCTGCAGTTAGTTCCAAAATGGAACATACTGAATTTTCACTTAATTCTCCACATTCAAAAATATTTTTCAGGTGTTTTGTTATAGCTTGACGTTTTGTCCCAAACAATTCAGATATTTGCGCCTGTGTGAGCCAAACCGTCTCTTTTTCCATCCTGACTTCTACCAACACCGTATCATTAGGCTGATACAATATTATTTCGCCTTTTTCCATTTTTTACTCTTTTTTAATACAATCTCCATGGTAAAATAATTTTTATTTGCGGCGAATATGAGATGTAATATTAAAAATTTGAAACCAGGGTATATTTCTATACCCTTTACATTTACAACAGCTTGCCTATCCCGCGTGTTGCATAATCAAGAAAACTGTTTTCAGCAGGAGACATTAAATCTTTAGTTGGTCTTTTCGTTTCAGAAACAACAGACTTAATGAACTCACGTGTTTCTTCGTCCAACCCAGCCGAGTTAGGATTATTTTTAGTAAGAGCAATCAGATTCATTGGATTCGTTGTATTCGCTATTTGAGGTATAATATGTCGGAACACTTCTTGAGCAGCCTCAAAAGCGTTATCTCCTTCTCCTGTTTGTTGAGCGGCTCCTCTAACACCTCTAAGCAATGTTGCCAAAGGAGTTCCACTACTAACAGATAAGCCACTGTAATCATTCTTTTGTATAATTTCCAAAATTTCTTCTGGAAACGCTATAAACAGCTCTTTAATTTCACTTGGTTTGCTGGGTATATTCTCAACCCAATCGTACTCATAAATTCCTTCTTCTGAAAAATTCTCATTCATTTTTTTACCCCCTCCTCCCCCAATTTCTGAGAGGAAATTTGATTAAAGTTTCAAATGTATTTATCCACATTCCCGACAGGGTATTCAATATCCAAAAATAAAAGCGCAAGTTAATATTTCAAATTCCCAAAGAAATGAAACATCAATATCACTACTTTCGGGGCAGTTAATTTTCCGCGTTCCCAAAGAAGTGAAAATCCCAAAAACGATTAACTCATTTCTACGGAGGAATTATGGAAAAGAGATCTACTTACAAGCCAAACACGGCTATAAGCCGCGATGAATTACGTGACAAATTTCCTGATGAAGAAACAGCAAGAAAGTATATTGAAGAAGAAAGATGGGGAGGCGTTCCTGTTTGTGGGCATTGCGGCTCTAAAAGAGTTGGCAAAGGACGTAAAGACCGAAAGGGTTATTATCGCTGTAAAGACTGTAGAAAAGAATTCTCGGTAAAAACAGGTACCATATTCACAGATACGAAAATTCCTTTACATAAATGGCTTGAAGTTTTCTACCGTATGGTAACCTCACGTAAAGGTGTATCATCTATGGAATTGTCAAAAGATCTTGGTGTGAGACAGGCGACCGCGTGGCTTTTACTGCATAAAATACGTAAGGGTATGAAGAGATCGAAAAAGAAATTTTCTCTCAAAGGTATTATTGAAAACGATGAGACTCATGTCTACGGCAAAAGAAAGAATAAGCACCCTGATAAGAAATCAATAAAACATGAAGCGATCGTTTTCGGTATGAAAGAACGAGGTGGTAATGTCATAATGGAACACGTTCCAAACAAAAAAAGGGAAACTTTAAGAGAAATTATAGAGCAAAATGTTGAATACGGCTCTACATTAAACACTGACGATGGAAAATGGTACACAGGAATAGAAAATCCTGGATATACCAGAAAAAAGGTAAATCACAGCGCGAAAGAATACGTAAGTAAAGACGGCGAAGTTTATACAAACAGTATCGAAAGTGTGTGGGCTGTATTGAAACGTGGTGTAAACGGTATATACCAAAAAGTTTCTCATAAACATTTGCATAGGTATCTTTCAGAATTTGAATTTCGTTTGAATGAAGGTAATTGCAAATATCCCACTATGGATAGAATTGATTGTTTGATTGCCGGATGTTTTGGCAGGACTTTGACTTATAAAGAGTTGGTTGCGTAGTGAAAATTAAAAGGCAAATTTATTAAGGATTGGGAAGCCAACCTTTTTATTTTTGCCTACCTGGTGACAGAAGCGTATAAGTCCCTACTAAACGAGCAGAAGTAAAACCTGAACAGCAACAGCCATCTCAAAACATAAAAGCGTCTTTTGATTGTTCCAAAGCGGAAAGCCCAACTGAAAAAGCGATATGCTCTGATACTGAATTGGCGGCATTGGATGTTGGACTTTCTAAAACATATAAAGGAGCAGTTTCTGCTTGTGGAGATAAAGTAAAACAGGAGCAAAGAGAATGGAACAAAATTAAAAATTCTTGTGGAGCAAATATCGAATGTCTGAGAAGGACTTATAGGTCAAGAATTGAGGAACTTGAAAACTGCGAGTAAAAATTAAACCATAGAAAAGACAGGCATATAAAATGTGCCTGTCTTTATAAAACTCTTGGAGGTTATTATGAAAAAGATAATTTTTGTTTTGCTATTATTGTTTATTTCTCTTTTTGCTGAAAATAACAGATTAGTCAGAGTCGATACCGTCAATGTTCATGCAAAAAATCGCAAGCAAGCGTTTGACCTTGCTGAGATTGAAGTGAAGAAAATGATTGCCGACAATCATAATAAGTATGTAAAATCCACCACAAGATTGACTAATAATAATGGAAAAGAGAATTTTACAGAAGACATGAGAGTCAGAAATGTATTTGCCACTGATATTGTCAGAACTGAAATACTTGATATTAAAAATAGAAAATATGTTGTTAGAGTTATTACCTCTACAGACACTTCTACTTTTGCTGAGGCAATGTATGAAATACACAATAGAGAGTATGAGAAGAATGAGATTTTACAAAAGGATTTAGATAGAGCGAATGCGAGACAGCAGAGAAGAGACGAAGTTTATAAAGAAATTATGGTTATTACTACTGATGCTCAAAAAGAAACAAAAGATTGGCAACAGAATAGCACTACTAATAGAGCAAATTCTATTAAACGAAATAATGCAATGTCAATTCTTGGTGATGAATATGATGGTTGTGTATTTTGTCCAGGTGGTTTTAATAGAGATAGTTTATATTTGAATAAGAAATAAATGAAAATCCCCTGTATATTTACAGGAGGGAATAATATGAACGATAATGTTTATTGGCAGTATCTTTGGAAAAACAACAGCAATTTTTATGGACTTCCCAGATATATTCAAGAGGATGTAGTCAATATAGTAAAGAACCACGAAACTGATTATAACAAAGATTTGTATTTAGGCGACGAAATGTTTCAGCCGTTGCTTGAAAGTATTCAAGAGCAAGTTATACACGAAATAAAAGAAATACAACCATCTAAAAATGATATGGATGAAATATTTGAAACTATCAAAAATCTACCCATTACTTTGGATTTGGAAAATAATGTTGTGGCAATGTTAGATGAGCCATTTAAGGCAAGCGTTAATATAAAAGGTCAAAAATATAAAGTAGAAATTCCTGCATTTGAACATGTTGTCAAAACTGACGCAGATTTTAAGAAACAAAATTTTAATGTTAAATTTTCTCCATTGTGATAGGCATTATATTATTTTCTACTACTCTATAATGATGTGGAAAGTTGAATGCTAAAATCAGGGGTTGTGTAAACAAGTATATAAGTCCCGATTTGGTATAATAAAATTTCAAAAAATTTAGGGCTTATTAAAAATGTTGCTATAACAGAGTGTGATAAATTAAAAATCGCACAAAATTTAAGTAAAATTGCTCATGAAAACGATTTTGTAATTGATACTTGTGCTGAAGATATTGATTTGTCTTCATTTGGAATAAAACACGCGTTGTGTATTGACAATCGTCTTGTTGAGCGAATTATCGGCTATTCTTTAGATGTAACAAAAGACAAATGTCAGCGACTTGAATGTGGTTGTGTTGCAAGTGTTGATATAGGCGCATACAATTCTTGTTTGAACGGATGTTTGTATTGTTACGCTAATTACAGCAAAGAAATTGTAGAAAGAAATAGAAAAAATCATAATCAATTATCGCCTTTGCTTATAGGAGAAGTGTCAAAAAACTACGTAGTAAAAGATAGAAAAACGGAGAGTAGTAAGATAATGCAACAAAGTTTATTTCGATGAACAATTTGATAAACTCTTTGCCAAATATTATTTTTTGCGTGTTTTAATTTACGGAGGAAGTATGCAATTTGCAAAATCCATAGAAAAATTAAGAGCTAGCGAGATTCGTCAACTTATGAAATTAGCAAACGATCCCTCAATAATCTCTTTTTCAGGCGGAATGCCCAATAACGATTTGTTTCCGGTGGAAGTTATGGAAAACATCACGAAAAATCTTTCGCAAAGCGCAAAGAAAACGGCGTTTCAGTACGGTCCGACGGACGGATTCTCACCTCTTATAGAATCGTTGTCAAATTATTTGGAAAGCAGGGGAGCCGTACTTGAAGGAAACAGGATTCTAATAACGACGGGTGCGCAGCAGGCGATAAACCTCATAACTAAAGTCTTGGTAGATCCAAACGACAGAATACTGGTGGAAGCCCCGTCGTTCATAGGTGCGATTGCGGCTTTTAATTCTTATGAGGCCTGCGTTGACGGGGTGACTATCGATGACGAAGGAATAGACGTCGTTGCGCTCAAAAACGCTATGAACACAGGTGCGAGACCTAAATTTTTGTACGTAATTCCTTATTTCCAGAACCCGGCGGGCGCGATTATTTCGCCAAAACGCAAAAAGCAGCTTATAGAATTTATAAACGAATACGACTTGCCTGTGCTTGAAGATGACCCGTATGGAGAGTTATGGTTCGATGAAGAAGTGAAAGACTGGGTAAAGCCGATGAAAGCGGTTTTGAAAGATAATGAAAAGATTATGTATGTTGGAAGTTTCGCCAAGATTCTGGGACCGGGATTTCGATTGGGATATATGCTTGCGCCGAATGAATTAGTAGAAAAGTGTGAATTAGCCAAGCAGTCCCAAGACGCATGCAGTTCTACTTATACGCAAGTTTTGGCGGATGCGTATCTGCGTAGCGGGCGGTTGAATCCGTATTTGGAATGGCTGCGTCCGCATTACAAAAAAAGAGCGCAAATTATGCTTGAAGCGCTTGAAAAATACATGCCAAAAGATGCCGGGATATCTTGGACGACTCCACACGGCGGATTTTTTGTTTGGGCGACTTTACCCGAAAACATGGATTCAAGCGAAGTTTTTAAGACAGCCGTAAAAAACGGCGCGGCTTTTGTCATAGGAAAGGCGTTTGACCCGAAAGGAATCAAAAACAACGGAATGCGTTTGGCGTTTTCAGGTGCGCCGGAGGAAAAAATTGATATGGGAATCAAAATAATAGCGGATGCGGTGAAAAGCGTACTGAAATAGTCGGCGATTGTGAAGAGAAAATGAACAAACTCACGTTTGAGGACAATTTGGAAGAATATTTAGACACTATAATTTGCGGTGATTGTTTAAAAATAATGAAAGAAATGCCGGATAATTCAATAGATTTGATTGTAACTTCGCCTCCGTATAATTTAAAAAACTCTACAGGAAACGGAATGAAACAATGCACTACGAGTGGAAAATGGGCTAATGCCGCTTTGCAAAACGGATACAGTAATTATTGCGACAATATACCCATGAAGAATATGTTAATTGGCAAAGAGAATGTCTTAAAGAAATGTTTCGCTTGATAAAAGATGACGGAGCGATTTTTTACAATCATAAATGGCGTGTTCAAGACGGTTTACTGCAAGACAGACAGGATATTGTTGACGGGTTTCCTGTTCGGCAGATAATCATATGGAAAAGAAAAGGCGGTATAAATTTTAATCCCGGGTATTTTCTGCCTACGTACGAGGTCATTTATTTAATTGCAAAACCCAAGTTTAGACTTGCCGACAAGGCGAACGCTTTCGGAGATGTTTGGGAATTCAAGCAAGAGATGAAAAACGAACATCCGGCGCCTTTCCCAATTGCGCTTATAGATAGAATAATAAGTTCTACTAACGCACAAATTGTATTAGACCCGTTTATGGGAAGCGGAACTACCGCCGTTGTTGCTATGGGGTTGTCTCGCAATTACATAGGAATTGAGTTATCGCCTGATTATTGCGATATGGCCGAGAAAAGAATTTCTAAGAATAAAATACAGAAGGAGTGTTAATTTGAGCGATTTATTTTCAAAATTACAAAAAACTATAGATTCTTTGCGGCCGATTGACGAAGAAACGGCTATGGAGGTCTTGAATATCGACAATGTCGATTTCGCTATGCTTTTGGGTTATGCAAACAAACTTCGCGTGAAAACGCAGGGAGATAATATTAGTATTTGCGCGATTATGAATGCCAAAAGCGGTAGTTGCAGTGAAAATTGCGCCTTTTGTGCGCAGTCGGCTCACAGTGAAGCACAGGCTGAAATATATCCTATGAGAGACAGTAAAACAATCGCAAAAATCCATGGCGAAATTTCGCGGGATACGCACTGTTTCGGCGTTGTAACATCTGGTGAAGGACTTAACGACGAAGACATTGACGTTTTGATAAAGGCGATAAAAGAAGATAAAAACGGCGTAGAATGGGGTGCGTCGTTAGGGATAATTTCAGACGAACAACTTTTGAAACTCAAAAACGCAGGTTTGACGCGATATCACCATAATATTGAAACGGCGAAGAGTTTTTATTCGCAGATTTGTACAACGCACGATTGGAATCTTAGAGCGGACATGGCAAAGCGAGTGAAGAAAGTGGGATTGAATTTGTGCTGCGGAGTGATTTTAGGGGTAGGAGAGAGCAAGAAACAGCGCGTAGAGGCGGCTATGGAAATAAATCAAATCCAAAGCGATACTATTCCTTTGAATTTTTTGATTGCGATAAAAGGAACAAAACTGCAAGATATACCGCCTATGCAGCCGCTTGACATTCTAAAAACCGTGGCTATGTTTCGCTTTGTAAATCCTGAGTCGGACATTAAAGTTGCGGGGGGGAGAGTACATCTGCGACAGTTACAATCTATGGTGTTTTTTGCAGGAGCGAGTTCTATGATAAGCGGTTCTCTTTTGACTACTCCCAATTGCTCGACGGGAAGCGACAGAAAATTGCTTGCCGATTTGGAATTGGGCTTGAAGAATTATGATAATATATAATAAAAATTATTGAAATTTTATTATTTCGTAAGTATTATGTTATTATAAATTTATAAAATTTAGAGAATCGGAGGATTTATGGATTGTGTAAATATGAAACTTGAGACGATTCGTAAACATGATAATATTGACGGGAAAGATTATCGTCCAAACGAAGCCGATTATGAAAACTACAAAGAAATTGAAAGAATCCGTAACAACAAAGTGGAAAGCGGCGGTTCGTTGCCTATGGTTGTTTGTGTCGATAAAGAAAAATGCCGTAATTGTCATCAATGTGTTTCAGCCTGTCCGTCAAAAATATGCCAATACAGCGATACGGGGACTCATGTAAGCGTAGAACATGATTTGTGTATCGGCTGTGGTCAGTGTATTGACGCTTGTCCGTGGGGGGCAAGATTAATTGTGGATAATTTTAACGTTTGGATGGACGAATTGAATGCTGGTATGCCGATGATAGCTGTTGTCGCTCCTGCAATAGCGGCTACATTCCCTGACGGCGATTATCTTCGCTTTAATTCATGGCTTAAATCAATCGGAATAAAAGCGGTTTTCGACGTAAGTTTCGGTGCGGAATTGACTGTAAAAAGTTATTTGGAATATATTCGGATTAATAATCCCAAAGTCGTGATAGCTCAGCCGTGTCCGGCAATTGTGAGTTATATCGAATTATATCGTCCCGAACTTTTGCCTTATTTGGCGCCTGCGGATAGTCCTATGCTGCATACGGTGAAAATGATAAAACGATATTTTCCTCAGTATGTTGACCATAATATTCTTATGGTTTCGCCGTGTATTGCGAAAGCCCGTGAATTTAAGGCGACTAAACAGCCGATTTATAATGTAGTTATGAAGAGTTTTGAGAAATATATAAATGAAAACGAGATTTCTTTAAGCGATTTTCCGCAGTCCGATTACGATAATCCGCCGGCGGAGAGGGCGTGTTTGTTTTCTACTCCAGGCGGACTTATGGAAACCGCTTTGCGTTGGAATAGCGATTTAAAACGAAATATCAGAAAAATCGAAGGCGTAAATACGATTTATCATTACTTGGACAATTTGAAAAACGATATTGACAATGGATATGCGCCGCTGATTATCGATTGTCTTAGTTGTGAACACGGTTGTAACGGCGGATCGGGAACATCTCACAGAGATTCTTCTCCGGATTATCTTGAATTTCAAATAGAAAAAAGAAAAGAACGGATGAGGCAAACGTATTTGGAACATGTTCAAAATACGGGAATTACCGTATCTGACGATGCAGAGATACAAAAGCAAGTTCTTGAAGTGGTCGATAAATATTGGGAAAAAGGACTTTACGACAGAAAGTATGAAAATCGTTCCAATCATAATCTCCATCTGAATTTTTCGGATTTGGAATTGAAACCTTATTTTGAAATGCTGTTAAAAACTACGGAAGAAGATGTTATTAATTGTTGTTCGTGCGGATATGATTCTTGCAGAGCGATGGCGCTTGCGTTGGCAAATAAAGTAGCGAATCCGTCGAATTGTCATTACTTTTTACACCATGCTTTGAAGCAGGCTAATAAAGGAAGCGAGGATGCCGTTGAGAAATTTAAAATTTCGTTAGAAAATTTATTTGATAATAAAGGAAATTTGACGGGTTTTGCTTCCGTTATGAAATCAATAGACGATATTGCGAGGCAGACGTCAATGCTTTCAATAAACGCGTCTATTGAGGCGGCCCGCGCCGGCGCTGCTGGAAAAGGGTTTGCCGTTGTCGCCAAATATGTCGGCGAGTTGGCGAAAAACACAAAAAATGAAACCGACAAAATGCGTAATCTTTTGAGCAAACTTAAAGGAGTAATGAATAAAGAAATCAACGATTTTGTTGAAAAAACCAAAGTTAAAGTTTAACCCGTAGAGAAATTATTTTTCATCTGAGTTAAATATAAGGGAATTATATGCTTCTGTCCCCGTCCTCTTAATTTCCCAATTTAATTCTCTAATTTCTTAAAAAATCGTTCTTAAATTTGTCGATATTGGTTATGAAAAAAGCACGAACACTCAAACAGAAAACTCAAAAATTAAAGTGTCACAATTGGCAAAAGATATGGGTTTGCCAAACGATGTTTTGATAAAAATATTGCAAAGCCTTGGATAATGGGAAGTTAAAGGTCATAATT
The DNA here is from genome assembly GCA_031254455.1 of Chitinispirillales bacterium. NCBI lineage: Bacteria > Pseudomonadati > Fibrobacterota > Chitinispirillia > Chitinispirillales > Chitinispirillales bacterium. The sequence goes on from JAIRUI010000096.1 coordinate 13,512, forward strand.
CGACAGTTGATACCTCGGTAAAAGATAAAATTCTTGCGAAAGCAAAAGCCGCATTCCATAAAAATAGGAATTTAATGAAAGAAGAGCAGGAAGGAATAAAACAGAAATTTGCAGAAACGGGAATAAGTGACCGCGCAGAAAAAAGAGAGTTTGTGCGACAGATATCAGTAATGCAAATAACAGATAAAACTCCTGAAAAATCTGAATTCCAAAAAATTATAGAGCCTTCGTATGAACAAAAGAATTTTTGCGAAAAATGCGGGAAACAAATAAATATATCCGCAGAATTCTGTAGATTTTGTGGTCATCCTCAAGAAACACTGAAACAATTACAAAGTTAACCCGTAACTTTAACCATGATTTGCTCCCAAACGGTAAAACTTGCTCTTTTTTAATTATTTCTTCTTATGATGCGGTTTTTACTTGTGGGGTGTTGTAAACAGTTATTATTTTGTATCGGCGATATATAGATAGAAACAGGAAATTATGAAATACAAAGATTACGAGCTTGACGGATTTCAGGAAGACGCCATAAAAGCGTTAGACGGCGGACTTTCGGTTTTGGTTTCTGCGCCGACCGGTTGCGGAAAGACGCTGATTGCGGAATATGCCGTAGAGAAATCGTTAAAAGAAAGTAAAAAAGTTATTTACACCGCACCTATTAAGGCTTTGTCCAATCAAAAATACCGCGACTTTCGCCTACGCTTCGGAGAAAATTCTGTCGGCATTCAAACGGGCGACCTAACGATAAATTCGTCCGCTCCGATTTTGATTATGACTACAGAGATTTTCAGGAATATGATTTTAGAGCAGTCAAATCGTCTTAACAATGTTCTTTATGCGATATTTGACGAAGTCCATTTCATTGACGACGAAGAACGCGGTACGGTTTGGGAAGAAAGTATAATTTTAGCCCCCGAAAATATACGTTTTTTGTGTTTGTCGGCGACTGTTCCAAATATTGACGAACTTGCCGATTGGATGCAATCGGTGCGCGGCAGTAAGTTTGAGGTTATAAAAGAGGGCAAGCGGATTGTACCGCTGAAATATCACTTGTTTTCCGGAAAATACGGCGAAATATCAATAAAGTTCTTGAAAAAAATGTTTATTGCCGATAAAAAACGCAGACGTAAATTGATGTTTACTAAACCGTCCTCAAGAAGAGTGATTGAACACGTAATCTCAAGGGACGGCGTTCCGGTGCTTTATTTTTCGTTTAATAGAAAGGCATGTGAGTTGAACGCCGTTAAAAATTCAAGATTAGTTCTTTTAAGTGAAGAAGAAAAAAATCGCTTATCGGTTATGATTGAAGAATTAATCAATTCTTACGAGGTGGAAGGCTATGCAAAATTGAAACAGATGAAATCGCTTTGGAAAGTCGGAATTGCCTATCATCATGCAGGGATTATTCCATCGGTAAAAGAAATTGTCGAGCGGCTTTTTTCAACGGGACTTATTAAACTTCTTTTTTGCACGGAAACGTTCGCATTAGGGGTGAATATGCCGGCAAGATCGGTAATTTTTGATGATATTGAGAAGTTTAACGGTGTGGAATTTGAGTATATTACGAACCGTTCTTATTTACAAATGTCGGGACGCGCCGGACGACGCGGAATGGATAAAGAGGGAAATGTTTATTGTCACATAGTTCCTGAAATTACCGAATGTAAAGAAGTTGAGCGGTTATTTTTCGGGGACAGCGAACCTATAAGAAGTAGATTTGTCGCTCAATATTCAACGATTTTGTCGCTTTACAGCAGATACGGAGAAAACGCCTTTGAGATTTTCCGCAAGAGTTTGAGAAATTTTAATAACGGCAATTTTATTCTTTCGTCATCTTATCAAAAAGAGGAAGATCAAATTCGCAAACGTTTGGAATTTTTGCAGAGTGAGGGATTTTTGAACGGACAAGAATTGACTCCGAAAGGAAAACTCGCAATGATGGTTAGCGGGTATGAAATTCAAGCGGCTCAACTTTATTACACTCGTTGTTTTGACAAGCTTACACCGGAGAAAATTTGTGTTTTGCTCGGTTCTGTAATTTATGAGCAGAAAAAGAAGAATACATGTGCAAGCGAAGAATTGCCGGAATCTTTTAAGATGTCAAATGACGGCGAGAAAGTAATTCGTAAATTACGGGAAAAAGAATTAAAATTCGGTATAAAAAATCCTATTCGTTTGCTTGATTTTTCGTTTGCCGCCGTAACGTTTTCGTGGGTAAGCGGTTGCGATTTGGCAAAAATCGGTTCTTTCGGCGTTCCGGAAGGCGATATTATTCGCTATTTTAGAATGATAGTTCAATTACTGAGAACTATAAAAGTATCTATAAACGATGAAATAATAATTGAAAAACTGAACAATGCTATACGATTGATAAACCGTGACGCGGTTGATGCGGAAACTGAATTGGTAAAAGTACTCCCGACAGGAGTCGAACCTGTGTCTTCGGTTTAGGAAACCGGAGCTCTATCCTGTTGAGCTACGAGAGCGTTAATCCGAATGCGGAAGAAGGGACTTGAACCCCCACGATTTCGCAATCACCGGCACCTGAAACCGACGTGTCTACCATTTCACCACTTCCGCATATATTCGATGTACACCATCGGGGGATCGAACCCCGGACCCACTGATTAAGAGTCAGTTGCTCTACCAACTGAGCTAATGGTGCGTAAATCAACGATGAAAATACATTTCTTAACTTTCAAAAGTCAAGAGAAAGAATTCAAATTTTTTGAACGATTTGTCTAATACGGGTAAATACTGATGTAATTTGCAAATTTATGTAAGGAGTTTTTGAAAAGTTTGCTTTTGACCGTATAAAATATTTATTTTCATGTTTGATAGCTGTTATTTTATTTTATAAAAGAGAGTTGTGCGAATAAATTATGTGGAAAAGTATAAATTCCCAAAAAACTAAAATTTTGCCGATAATGAGACAATTAGAGAGTTTCTCTACAATGATTTGCGTTGTATCAAGTGCAGATTCGCCGGATGTTATAGTAGAAGATATAGCGGCGTTGTCTGCGTTATCTAACGGTAGCAAGATAATTGTCATAAGCGATGCGGAAATCGGCGGCGTTTTTGACGCGGTTTCAAATATTGTAGATATTTTAATAATTCCGGAGAGAAAAGATAATGCTCAAAAGAATAAGTTCTTGAAAAAATGTGCAGGTATGCATACCGATATTTTGTATTGCAGAAAAGCGAGTGATGATGCTTTTACCCGCGAATTTCTACCTAAAATAAATGCCGGTATTACGATTTTATTGGGAAATTCGCTAAAAAAATTGGCGCTAAAAGGGCAAGTTATAAAAATAGAGGATGAAAATTCGAGATTAAACGACGTAATGCCGTTTATTCCGGAAGTTAAAATTCAATGGAAACTTTCCTCAGAAATACTTCGCAGCGCCAATGCTTTCTTAAAAGAAAGGGGAGTGAAAAAAAGTTATTTTTGTGCGGATATTGCGCTTGAGAGAGATTTTTATGAATTTTTTAAGAATTATCCCGACGACAATATTTCGTTTTTATTCGTAGGGAATTCCGAATCTGATTTTTCAAATGAAAGAAGCAAAATTATTTATAGCGGAGATATTTCCAATTCCTATCTTTCCGCACTTGTATCGCTTTCAAAGGGATGTCTAATAATGAACGATGATTTACTTTTGACGGAAGCGAATCATTTTGAGAAACGTTTTGTTAAACTTTTTAACGATATTGCGGCGGATGTGAAACTAAAAAATTTTATCGATAGAAATAAGTGAAAATTTGGGGTAATCTAAGAATGTATAATCTACTCTACTATATTGCGTTATTAAAGAAAAAAATTGAAAATCTGTTTTTGACTTATATGAAAAAACAATCCATACGAAGTGCGTATAGGGGGCGGTTTTACATTCATCCTTTTTTTATTCTGTTTTTCACGGTTTTTGCGGCGGTTGTTTTAGGAATTGTTTTTATTTCAAAAATTCTTTCGGAAAATGAAAAAGATAAGTTTTTGCATGTCGCACAGGTAAACGCCGAACTTATGTCTGATACGGTTTATTCGGACGCCGGCGTCGATACCGTTTCAGCCGACAGATTTTTGGAGCCGTTCCCGATTGTCGAAGGAATGCAAAATATGAAATATATAATTGTTGTCGATAAATTTTACAAGGCGATGTATATTCTGAAACAAGGCAGGAAAAAGTGGGGCGTTATTAAAACGTATCCGATAGCTATGGGTTCAAGTGACGGCAGAAAACAGCGTGAAGGAGATAAAAAGACTCCCGAAGGGTTATATTTTGTAGTAGAGAAAAAGGTAGAACAGGAACTTAACGAAATTTATGGACCTCACGCGTTTGTATTGAATTATCCGAATAAGCGCGATATAACGGAAGGGCGGGGCGGAAGCGGGATTTGGATACACGGCGCGTCTGAAAATACTGTTCCGGCGGAATCGCGCGGCTGCCTGTCAATGCACAATTTGTACATCAAAGACTTGAACGGCATTATAGGCGACGGATTGCTTACGCCTGTTTTTATCGTGAACGAGAACTTCTCCGATTTTCGAAGCATGATAAATCTTGAAGAAGTCTGGAAAGAGAGAGTGGAAGTCGCCGAAGAATTCGGAATTGACGAGTTCGGCAAAAAGACTAATAAGGCGAATGTACGCAAACTTCCTGATGTAGAAATAGTTCCTATTACGTTAAATGCCGGACAGCAGGTTTCCGTAAATACAAGGCAACCGACGGAAACCGAGTTGGAAGTCGGTCGGTTTGTAAACGATTGGGCAATCGCTTGGGGGAGTAAAAATATTCAGATATACCAGTCGTTTTATGATACGCAAAATTTTATTGGAGACGGACAGCGTTGGAATGATTGGAGAGCGAGGAAAGTCGGAACTTTCGCTTTATATGACAGTATTTTCGTTACACTTGATAGAATTAAAGTAGTTTTTTCATCGGATGTTGCGGCTTCGGTTGAATTTGTTCAGCGGTACAGAACAGAAAGATCGTCTGTTGTCAGCGTTAAACTTTTGAATGTGGTTAAAACTGACAACGGTTGGAAAATAATAAGCGAGTCGGTAAAAAGATAAAATTTAATTATGGAGGCATAGATGTCGATTTTATCAAGAAAAAAAGATGTAGAAGAACCGGATGAAATTTCGGTTGAGATGTCGGCTGTAGATGATTTACAGAGCAAGATAAGACAGTTGTCGAATGATTTTGCTCAATATCGGCTTACGAAAGAAAAAGTCGAACAACTAAATTCGCTTGCCGAGCATATAAACAACAAAATAAACGGACTGCGTCGTCAGGAAGTTATAGTTGAGAAAGCGACGGAAGAAGCAGGGCGTCTTAATACGCTTATGTGGAGAATAGACAGCGATTTGAAGCATTTAGAGCAAAAATATTCGGATTTGAATAAGATAGAAAAAAATATTTCACGTTTGGAGTCGCTTGTTTCGGAAAGTAGAAATAATGTTGACGATATTCGCAAATTCACCAGAGAAGTGGAAAATACGGCTTCTATGAGAACCGAAATTTCTACGATGTGTATTGATATGAAACGTTTTACGGAAGAATTTAAAAGTAATAATGCCGAAATAAAAAAGACGCAGCAATACATATCTGAAGTTTATACGATGGGGAAAAATGCGAAAGTCCTTGCCGATACCGTTGAACAGCATCAAAATAACTTGGAAGCCTCATTCCGTAAAATCTCCGAATATGAAAAAAAAATGGAGACAGTTGAAAGTAATATTTCGGAAATTGATAACAGCATAAAATTACTTGGTATGATGACCCAAAGGATCGAAGAACTTGAAAACCGCATCGCCGATTTTCAAGTCAAGCAGGAGTTTTTTGACAGAGCTGAAAAGCGAATCGAAGCGTTTGAAGCTAAATTGAATGAAATTTCTGCCGCAGAAAATAGAATAGAAGGGCATAAATTGGCTATGGATGCGGCTGAAAAACGGATTGAAGGGATGCTTGCAAAAATAGCCGGTATTGCCGAAAAAGAAGAAATATTGGAGCAGAAGATTCTTGATTTGCAGAATCAGGAAGGAAGATTGCAGGAAATTTTAGGACAATTTAATGAACTTTCGCAGCTTTCGCAGACGGCAAAGCGTCAAATAGACGAAATAAATGAGCGGATTTTAATGGTTGATGAAGTAAGCAGAAAACTTTTGGGGCTTAACGAAATGGTCGCAAATATTGATTTGAAAATAGAAGCGCAATTAGATAGAAGTTCGGTAATTGAAAAAACTGAAAAGCGTCTTGACCAACTTAATTATTTGCTTGGCGATGCGAATATGAAAATACAAATGATTGATAAAGAAAAAAGTAAGTTGGAACAGATTGAAAATTCATTTAATTCGCTTTCCGAATGTTCTACGGAAGTAAAACAGCTTTTAGAAAAACTTGACGCAGAGAAGCAGAACGTAGCGGCGGCTCAAAACTCTTTTGAGGAAATTACAAAAGAAATTAAAGGAAAATCAAAAAATTCCGAGGAAGTTTTGGAAAAATTCGATAATTCAATATCTGAATTTAAAAATAAGTCGATGGAGATTGAAAACATGCATTCTGATATGATAAAAGAATATCAAGAACATATAGCGGAAATTCAATCGGAGAAAGAACTTATATTCGCAGCAGAAAAGAAAGTCGCAGATATTAAGAGCTTGTTTATCGCCATTAAACAGGAAATTGAGCAGATTTCGCTTCGCAGTGCGAAAATTAATACGATTGATTCTAAGATTACAAGTATTGACAATTCGCTTGTTAATATTGAATATAGAATTCAGGCGATTAACGAAAGTTATGAAAAAATTGATAAGGCGAACGAAAAAATTGGAACATTGTCATCGATTATTTCAAAAATAAACACCGATATTTCTTTTGTCGAAGAGAATTTGAAATTAGTGAGCGAGGTGAAAGAAAAGTCTGATGCGGCTATTTTGGTCCTGGGTACGATAGAAAACAGAATAGACGCTTTACACTTAAAAGAAAAACAAGTTTATGTTCTTGAAAGCGAAATTGATAAGTTATCGCTTCTTTCGGACGATGTAAATGCGAAAATTTCTACGTTAAAAAATGACGAAAGAGAAATCGTTGACGCGGTTGAAAAGGCAAGTGAGTTGAGATTTTTAATAGGGGAATTGGAAAGTAAACTTTCGGAGTTTAGAAAGGAGAAAGAGGATCTTGTCGGCAAACGATAATGATTTTCTGACCCGCGACTCATCACGCTTTATTCCTTTTGATACTTTGGACGAATCCAGCGATGCGTTCATGAGTAAAATTGAAGGAATAAATATAAATTACAAAACATATGATCTGAAAAAGATAGAAAACGCATATCGTTTTGCTTATAACGCTCACGAAAAACAAAGAAGAAAATCCGGTGAACTTTATATAATGCACCCTGTTTCCGTTTCTATTATTTTGGCGAAATTAAATCAAGATACCGTTACTATTTGCGCGGCTTTACTTCACGATGTTATCGAAGATACAAAATATGAATATGACGACATAAAGCAAATTTTTGGCGCTGAAATAGCAAACGTTGTTGATGGCGTAACAAAAGTTTCCGGTGCGGAAAAAGAGGTTTTAAAAGAGCAGTATATGGCGGAAACTTACAGAAAAATGATTTTGGCGACTTCAAAAAATCCGCGAACCATTATGGTGAAATTAGTTGACCGCTTGCACAATTTATCGACTCTGGAAACGTTGAGACCGGAACGGCAAAAAGCTATAGCGACGGAAACGCTTGAGATATACGCGCCTATCGCAGCTGAAATAGGTGCGTATGTCCTTAAAACGAAACTTGAAGATATTTCAATGATGTATGTGTTTCCGGAAGATTATGATATTATTTGCCGGCATACCGATGCCAAAAGTGAAGTAAATAATCGTATTATGGAAAATTTTCGTGAAAAAATCAATAGTGCTTTGAGTGCGGATTTTGCCGACGAATGCGTTGTTTCTTGCAGATTGAAAGGTATCTATTCGATTTATAGAAAACATATAGACCGAGAAGTGCCTTATGAAGAGATTTTTGATATTATCGGGTGCAGGATTGTTTGCAAAGAAGAATCCGATTGTTATAAAATTTTGGGAATATTGCATAAAGTTTGGAAACCTATGTTTGATAAAATTAAAGATTACATTGCGGTTCCCAAAGATAATGGGTATAAATCAATTCATACTACGCTTGTCGATAGTGAAACCGGACGTCACGTTGAAGTTCAGATAAGAACTTGGGTTATGGATATAGAAGCCGATTATGGTTTTTCCGCACATGGAATTTATAAAGATAATAGTAAAAAAATAAAATGGCTTAACGAGTTTCCGCTTTGGGAAAAGGAATTTGCCGATACTTCCGAATTTATGTCGTTACTTAAAAGCAATATTGCAACGAGCGAAATTACAGTATATACTAAAGAAGGCGGGAACGTTGTAAAGCTTCCCGACGGGGCTGTCGTACTTGATTTGGCATATTATTTAAGCGTTGAAAAAGGTAATAAATGCTGTGGAGCGATTGTTGACGGGAAATTGGAGTCTATTTACAGAAAATTGTTAAATAACGAAACCGTCAGTCTGCTTACAAGTACCGATACTAAACCTAATGTAGAGTGGCTCTCAAGAGTAAGAACGCCTAAAGCTAAGGCGGCGATAAAAGAACGAATTCGAAAATTGGAAATGGATGATAAAACAAATACCGCATTCAGTTTATTGTTGAACGCTTACGATTATGTAAAAGATAAGATCTCTTTTGACGAGTACAAAAAAGAAATCTTAAGTTATTTTGGATTTTATGATGAAAAAGCGCTTTATGAAAAAATTTGTTCAGGTGAAATGACGATTGATAATATTTTAACATTTACCGGAAATATTACAAAAGATCCGGCTTTTGGCGGCGGAACGTTTGCAGACATGATTGTTAGTAACCATAAACGTTACAGAGTTATCGTAAATTCTCTTAAAAATTCAGGTACAATTCGTTCGGCGGTTTGTTGTAATCCGATTCCAGGAGAAAGAATTATAGGGTTTCGTATAAGCGGTGACAGGGGAATAAGCGTTCATCGGGAGAATTGCGCTAATGCTTTGTTCTTTGCGGACGATACTGATAGAGTTGTTTTTTGCGATTGGGCGGACGGTGTAAATGCCGGAGTGTTTTTAGAGGATATTGTAATTATCGGGATAGATAAGGAAAGATTTCTTTTAAATGTTATGGAGTTTTTTGACAGAAGAAAAATTAAATGCGCTAATGTAGATTTCAGCAGGAAAAGCGGTTCTGTAAAATTATTATTGAGCGTTGAAGTTAGAAATGTCAAAGAATTGTCCGATTTGCTTAAAGAAGCCAAGAGGATAAAAGGAGTTTCTTCCGTTGTTAGAAATTTGGCTTTAAATCGAATTCGTTAACAAAGGATATTACATGGAAAATATTTTCAAAAAAACCTATGAATTATCAAAATTTATTGACGGCGTAAGATTGCAGAATAAAAAAATTGTTTCGACTAACGGATGTTTTGATATTTTACATAGAGGGCATATACGCTATCTTAACGATACCGCAAAATTGGGTGATGTTTTGGTCGTAGGAATAAATTCGGATAAAAGCGTAAGGTCGTTGAAAGGGGAGAATCGCCCGATTCAAAGCGAGGACGATAGAGCATATATTCTAGTTTCGCTTAAAGCGGTCGATGCGGTGTTTATTTTCGACGAATTGACCCCGTACGGATTTATAGAAGTTGTAAAACCTGACATTCACACTAAAGGCGGCGATTACGAAATAGAAAACCTTCCGGAGACTAAAATCGTTGAAAAATACGGCGGTTCAGTGAAAATATTGAAGTTTTTTGACGGATATTCCACTACAAAAATAGTACAAAAATTGAACGGAGATTAGAAATTTATTCCGAATTTTTTAATTTCTTCAATAAAGATTTTAGGCGTTTTAGGCGAACATAACGCTCCCGCTTCGTTAAGAATTTTTATATCGCGAAATCCCCAGCCTGCGCCTATTCCTAAAATCCCTGCGTTTTTTGCCGTTAAAATGTCTTCCGGCGAATCGCCGACAAAAACTACTTCGGATTTGTCAAAATTCCATAATTTTATGACTTTGTTGAGCATGAACGGGTCGGGTTTTATCGGTATGTTTTCTTTTTGTCCGAAAAACGGATTTATTTTCCAGGGTTTTAGATATTTTTTTCTGCAAATTTGCGCGATGTTGTTCGGTTTGTTGGTAACCACTGCAATTTTGCAGTTTTTTTTTGTAAGGCAATCCAAAACTTCGTCCATTCCGTAATAAATTCTTGTGGAACTTTGAATTGTTTCTGTAGTTTCATAAATTTTTATATATTCTCTGCAAAACAATTCTTTTTCTTCATCGTTAAAATTTTGATTCGGGAGCGCTCTTTCGACGAGTTTTTTCGCTCCGTTTCCAATCATTTTTTTTACACTTTCACGGCTGTGCAGTGCAAAATTATGATTTCTTAAGAACCTGTTTAACGAATCTTTTATGTCGTCCAAAGTATCCAAAAGCGTCCCGTCTAGGTCAAAAACAAAACCTTTAATCATAAAATATCCTTACTTGGGATAAACTTCCGTTCAAAAATACTAATTTTACGCTTTGCAAATATTATTTTAGCAATGAATTTTTGAGAAAACGGGAAACTATTGGTAACCGCGATATTTATTTTTTCGGCAGTTGCGGCGTTGGAATGCTGTATAACGATAACTTTTCCTCAAAAAGTTATCGACTTAATTTCGAGGTTTGAGGCAAGCGACGTGAACGACGAAAAGATTAAACAAGAGCCGCTCGTTGTCAAAATTTTTGCTTTTACGGATCTGTTAATCCGTATTGTTTTGCCGATTTTGCTTTTGCTGTCACAGTTTCAAAGGTTTCATATTTACGCTTGGATATTCATAGCGGAATTTTTTATAAGTGACATTATTTTGTCGAAAGTCGCAAAAAAATATTATCTTACAATTCTACTTTCGGCGACGGAATTATGTATTTTTACCGATGTAATAAGAAGTAGTTTTTTGGCGTTGCGGCATAACGGTTTTTGATTTTTGGGGGAGTATGAAAAAAGTATTCGTAGTAGTTTTTTCGGCGTTTTTAGTTTACGTGGTTTATGCGCAGGAACTCAAGTTTGATATGTCGCAGCTTAACCAAAGTATGGGAAATATCGTTTCACAAGATTCAGATTTTGTGGATTCTGCCGATGGGAATCAAGACGGGGTAGGAATAATTTTGCTCAGAATTGTCGGCTCGCTGGCTTTAGTCTTGGCGATTTTTGCAGCGGCTGTTTGGGGTATTCGCAAATCGGGGATTATGGGGCATGGCGCGGCAGTCCCCGCTCTTCAAACGCCTTCGATGAGCGTTCTCGAAGCGTTATCGACAGGGTATAACGGAACAATTTTGCTTGTACGTTGCGAAGAGCAGGTTTTTTTGATAGGACAGACCCCCGCAAATTACACGTTTTTGCAAGAATTGCAGGAAGGCGTCGCTAAAAAAATCATTGAAAGCAAGGGCGGAGGCGAAACGATAGGGGCATTCAAAAATTCGCTTGCGAATTTTATGCAAAACCTGAAAATTCAGAAAAACACTTTGCAGTCGTAAAAAGAGAGCGTTTATGAAAAAATTTCTTCCTGTGATTTTATTTTTAGCGTCGGCTGTTTCGGCGCAGGTTTTGCCGTCACTGACGCTTTCGCTCAACCAAACCGCAAATCCGGAAGACGTTGCGGTTTCACTGCAAATAGTGTTTTTAATCACAATTTTAGCGCTGGCTCCGTCGATTCTTGTAATGATGACGTCTTTTGTTCGGATAATAATTGTCTTTTCGTTTATTCGCCGCGCTATCGGACTGCAAACGATGCCGCCCGACCAAATTTTGGTGGGACTTGCGCTGTTTTTGACTTTTTATATTATGACGCCTACGTTTACGCAAATTAACGACACGGCGTTACAGCCGTATTTGTCAAAACAAATTTCATGGCAGCAGGGAATTGAAAACGCCGGTATTCCGATGAAAAAATTTATGCTTCGTCAAGTTTATGAGAAAGATGTCGCTCTGCTTATGAGAATCGCTGGCAAGACTCCGCCGAAAACAGCGATGGAAATAGGTTTTGACGTGCTTATTCCGTCGTTTATGATAAGCGAATTGAAAACCGCTTTCATTTTTGGGTTTATAATTTATTTGCCGTTTTTGGTTGTGGATATGGTAGTGGCGAGCGTTCTTTTGTCAATGGGTATGATGATGCTTCCGCCGACGACGATTTCACTTCCGTTTAAGGTAATTTTGTTCGTTTTGATTGACGGCTGGAATTTGACCGTCAAGCAGTTGGTCGGCTCATTTTTCTGAAAAGAGGTTGAATTATGAATATGTCCGTTGTGCTTGATTTGGGAAACGAATGTTTGCTTTTGATACTCATTTTATCTGCGCCGCTTTTGGTTGTGGGGCTTTTAGTCGGATTGATTGTCGGCGTTTTTCAGGCGGTTACGCAAATTCACGAAATGACGCTTACGTTTATTCCCAAAATCGTTTCGATTTTCGGAATTCTGGTATTGCTTTTGCCATGGATGACGATGCGGATGGTAGAATACACGATTCGGTTGTTCAATATGTTTCCAACGCTTATGAGGTGAAAAATTGGAGGCGCTGCCGCTTGTTGCCGACATTGAGTTGTTCGGGCTGATTTTTGCCCGCATGACCGTGATTTTGATGCTTTTCCCGATTTTCGGATATTCTATTTTACCCGCTCAGTACCGTGTCGGGTTTTCGTTTTTTATGTCGCTTTTGCTTTTTCCGCTATTAAAATCTAATTTTGTAGAATTGCAAATTTCAAATTATTTCCAGTTTTTCTGGCTTATGTTTCGTGAAGCGGGAATCGGCGCAATGATTGGCTTTTTTACAAGATTTTTATTTGCGGCGGTGAGTTTTGCCGGTGAATTTGTTGATATGCAATTGGGATTTTCTATGGTACAGATGCCTGACCCAATAAACGAAGGCGAGATGGCGACGGTGACGGGATATTTTTATCTTTTAATTTTCGGAATTGCTTTTTTAATGCTTAACGGGCATTATTTTTTGCTTTTGGCAGTGCAAAAATGCTTTGCCGTAATGCCGCCTGGACAGGCTGTTTTAGATATAAATACCATAGTCCCGATGAGTTTGAAACTTCTTCAAAATTTGTTGGAAATCGCGGTTCGGCTTTCCGCTCCGATAATTATCGTTATGATGATAACTACTTTTGCTTTGGGAATTATCGCAAAAACTATGCCGCAAATGAACGTTTTCGTGGTCGGTATGCCGCTGAAAATCGGAATCGGGTTTATTTTGATGATAGTGACTTTACCTGTAATGCTGCAATTTTTTTCTGTAGCGGTCAAACAAATGTATAAAGATATATGGACACTTCTTTTGAGAATGGCGGGTAGTTAATGCCGGAAGAAGAAGATTCGGGCGAGAAAACCGAAGAGCCGACTTCCAAACGGCGAGAGGACGCTCGAAAAGAAGGAAACGTTTCCAAAAGTACGGAAGTAAGTACGGTTTTTGTGCTGCTTGCGGCGCTTCTTTTTTTACGGTTTTTTTTCAAAAATACGTATATAGGAATTACAAACGGCGTAAATTTGGCAGCCGATTATCTAAAACCTGAGATAATGCGTAACATTTCCTACAATACGATGTTGCAAATTTTAAACGAAAATCTTTTGCTTTCACTTAAAAGTTTTCTGCCGGTGGCGTTGTTTATTATGTTTTGGGGAATATTTTCAAACTTAATTCAAGTCGGATTTCTTTTCACTACAAAGCCGCTTGAGCCGAAACTTTCCAAAATAAATCCGATTAGCGGGTTCAAAAGAATGTTTTCAATGCGCTCTATTGTCGAGACCGTAAAAAACGTTATGAAATTAGTCGTCATCGGATTCGTAGCGTATATCGCGATAAAAGGCAGATTGAACGAAATGATGAGCAGTATAAACGAAAGCGTCTCTTCAATCTCGGTTTTTATGATGCTTTTGATATTCGACGTATCAATAAAAATCGTTTTGACGCTTTTAGTAATCGCAATTTTGGATTACGCATATCAGCGTTATGAATACGAGCGGAAATTAAAAATGACCAAACAGCAGATAAAAGACGAACATAAAATGACTGAAGGTAACCCGCAGATTAAAGGCAGGATTCGTCAGCTGCAACGCGAAATGTCACGCAGAAGAATGATGGAAAACGTGCCTAAAGCGACAGTTGTCGTAACGAACCCGACACACTTATCTATCGCAATCCAATACGAGCAGGAAACGATGGAAGCGCCGCTTATCGTGGCGAAAGGCGCGGACAATATCGCTCTTAAAATCCGTGAAATTGCGAAAGAACATAACATTCCGCTTTACGAAGACGTGCCGCTTGCCAGAGCGATGTATGACAAAGTTGAGCCGGGGGACAGCGTTCCGCAGGAATTTTTTGCGGCGGTCGCCGAAATCATCGCTTATGTTTACAGATTACAGGGAAAAACTGTTTAGAAACGATTTATTATATGAAGAAGAAGAAAAGAAGAGCATTGCCGTCAAGGAAGAAGAAATCCATACTTCCATGGCTTTTTCTGTTTTCAGTTTTATTCATACCGTTCGGCATGAATAAATTTACTTTTATTGTCGAAGATATTCTGACACAGGCGGGGGCAGATTCGGTTTCTGTGGGCAAGGTATCCGTTTCTCTGTTAAGAGGAATATGTATTGAAAATCTTTCAACCTATAAGCGCAGAAATGCGCAGGAGTATTATACCGTACATATTTCACGGATTTTTATTCGCGGCAAAATTCCGGCTTTGGGTTCTATGGTTTTGGGAAGAGAAAAGGGAGGCAAAGTAAAAAGAGATATATTTATGGAAGTTTACAGTAAACCCATTGGACTTGTCTCAGAAGCGTTTTCGGGGCTGGCGGCGCTTGGTTTATTAAAAGAAATAGAGTTTAACAATGCGAGCATACGTTTTATGAATAAGGGCAAAGTTAATGTATCCGCCGAAAACGCAGCGGCAAAACTTTCAATAAACGGCGGTATTTTCAAAGGAAAAGCGTCCATAGCCGGAATTGTTATTGCGTCTATGGGAAAAATTGAAAATTTCAGTGTAAATTTGAAATCCGGCGACGGCAAGCAACTTGATTTATTCGATGCCAAAGGGAAAGTTTTCGGAGGAAAATTTAATGCTCAAAGTTCTATAAACTTAAAAAACTCAAAAATTTTCGGCACGCGTATGCATATAAAAGAAGTTGACGTTAAACAGTCTTGGGAACAGTTCAAAATTTCAAGCGGCGGTATTGAAGGCAAAGCCGATTTGGATCTTGAAATAGAACCGTTTAGGTTCAACGCTTTTGCTCTGGCTAAATTAAAAGGAAATTTTTGTGTAAATAAATTAATAGCTGTTGATTTACCGTTGCAAAAACTACCCATAATTAATAAAGTTTCACCGAAATTAAGGACAATACAGTTTTCGGAAGTTAAAGGCAAATTCACGTTTTCAAAGAAAAATATCAATTTTGATGAAATATCAGGGGTTGGCGATGTAATGAATTTCAAATCTGTCGGTTCGTTTAATATCGACAACGGGAAAATATACCAGAACTTTGAAGGAGAATTCAGCGAAGAATTTATTGCAACGCAGCTTCCCAGATTAGTAAGAAATTCGCTCGAAATTACTGAAAACGGCGGCGGACGATTTAAGTGTACCATAAGTCAGACATTTCAAAACCCGCGCGTTAAAGTCGATAAAAGCGTAATAAAAACCGGAATAAAGAATATGTTCAAGAAATAATTATTACTCTTGGCTTGCTAACTAAATATATAAAAAATGCCAAACCAATATTACAAAACACTTATTTTGCAGGAAAAGGTTAATTTTACTCTCCAAAAATGCTTTTTCTCCATGTAATTTATCAAAAATATTATAAATGTATAAATGGCGAGCAGTCCCAAATACGTCTCGCTTTTGTTTTTCGGCGGATGGTATATTTGTGGGGGAAACACATTAAAGTACTGGAGAAAATTATGGAGGAGTGGAGAGAGCGGTTAGACAGAATTGAAGCGTTAATGAATGAAAACGCAAAAGGTTTTGTTGAGTTGAGAAAACAACAAGAAGAAAACGCAAAAGGTTTTGCAGAGTTGAGAAAATTTTTAGACGAAGTGGGAGAACGTATCGACAAGACCAACGAAATTTTTAACGGTACAAGCGAAAGTAACGGAAAGTTTAGCGAAGCGTATTTTTACAATTCGCTTTTTAACTCA
>JAIRUI010000097.1 GCA_031254455.1 Chitinispirillales bacterium
CCATATCCCATGAATCCTCCGGCATAAGAAAAAGCCGACACGTTCCCTGTCGCATGAGAATTATCAATAAAGATACTACCGGTTCCAGAGCCAATCAATCCGCCGGCGTTGCCACTATCCTCACCGTTAGCAGACACATTTCCAGTTGTGTAAGAATCTTTTATCGTAGTTACTGTTGTCGGCCACCCTGATACATATCCTATCAATCCACCCGACCAACTGCCTCTAACATCTCCAGTTGAATGGCAATCGGTGACGGTAATTTCTAATGTTTTTGCTATTCCCACCAATCCGCCGGCATTGGAAGAATTAGAAGCGCTTACATCTCCTTCTGAGTAAGAATTACCGATTATTATTGCGCCGCTATGTCCTACCAATCCGCCGGAGCCGGAACCGTTATAATTACTACCATGCACATATCCCGTCGTATAAGAATAGTTGATTGTAGTTTTACCTTTTACTTCTCCTATCAATCCGCCGATATTAGTATTTCCTACAATATCACCTGTCGTATAAGAATTAGTAATATCAATATCTTTTTGCGCCAGCCCCACTAATCCGCCGGAAGCGGAAAAACCAGTTCCTACCAATCCGCCGGGAATAGAAGATACGGTGGTATTAGCTGACACTTTTGTCATTGCATAACAATATGTGATTTCTATATTATTGTATGCCTGTCCAATTAATCCGCCGGCATAATTGTCAGAGCCGCTGGTAGTGGAACCAGAATTATGAGCAATAACCAAACCACCCGTCGAGTAAGAATTGTTGATTGTAATATCGGTTACTGTCTTTCCTATCAATCCGCCGGCATACGATTCATAAGAACAATAAGCAAGAATTTCGTTCTTTATATTAACTCCGCAGTTTACTATCGCTTTTGTCGAAGCGTAATATCCCGCCAATCCGCCGGCATAATTCGCCGTTGTTCCACCGGCGGTTATTTCAACAACGTTAACCGTAAGATTTCTAATCCGTCCGCCTTCTCCTACATAACCGAACAATCCGGCATACTGCGTTCTTTCCACCGATAAATTCGATATTGAATACCCATTGCCGTCGAATGTGCTGGTAAATTTTCCAGCGGCTTTGCCAATAGGAGTATGGTTTTGCGAAAGAGTAATATCGTTAGTCATAACAATTATTTTCTCGTCAAAATAATCGGAACCGCTGTTTACCAAATCGGCCAAACCTCTTATATGTTCTTCCGTCGATATATATACGGTATCTTTAAAAGTTTCTTCAATATCAATATCGTCACCATCGCCGTCACCGTCTTCAATATCGACTTCTTTTCCATTTTCATTTGTAGTACAGCCAACAATAAAAACGACAAGCCAAATAGCCAACAAAATTTTAATCATTTTTTTCATTATTTATTCCCCTTTTCAATTTTTGATTGTAAAATATATGATGTACTATATAAATAAGCATGGAATTTTAAACATATAGCACAGATTAAAACTTTTTTAGCGGTCGTCAGGTATATAATTATCTTAAATTTTCAAAAAAATCAATTTTAATTCGGCAAAACTGTAACTATTATATTATCTTTAAATAGTGAAGCTTTTGTTAAAATAACCAAATAAAGATTGTCGGCAATATAATTGAGCCGTTATATTATGTTTACAAACATTATTTGTAATAATTTAACTTTAAGGATGAAAAAATGATAAAAGAACAAAAAATTAGATTGTTGGTCGCTTTGCTTCTCTTAGTGATGGGGGGGGGCGAACAAGTATTCGGACAGGGCTCAGCTTGTATCCCCGGAGGTCAGAACCAATTGTTGCTGCCTGTAGGAAACGACCATAGAAATCCTCGATTAGACCCGTTCTTAATGCAGCACTCACTTTACGCCGATGAATATATGGCATCTTCGGAGACTGATTTAACAATGCCGAATGCCGGTTATGCAGGAACTGCCGGAAAAGTTGAATATGCAAATTTGAAGTTTCCTCCCGTATCAAGTATGGTAACGGAGAATTGCGGAGTGAAAGATACCGCAAAAGTTTTTATTCGACAGTTAGGCCCCGGAGCTAATATTTGGGGAACTCGTCCGCCTCTTCCGTTTTTTGTCGAAGGTTCTGACGCATACGCCAACGGCAAACCCAAATTTCCGGATATAAGAGACGAGTCGGGGTTTTGGGATGATATTATCGCTAGTAATAAAATCAAATACAACTTTGAGAACAATCTCGGTAAAGCTTATGTAGTAAACGGGACGGAAACATGGGAACCCGGTATTTATTATTACTATAATCTTACACTGGGTGTAAATTCTGTGCTGAACATAAAGGTTAGCGACGAGCCGACCGTTATTTATATTAAGGAAGATTTAAGAGGACCTTCCAATTCCGTTACATACGTTAATGTAATACCGGAAAAAGGCGGTCAGGCATGCGAAGCCAAAGGGAAAGTTATATTTATCGTACAGGGATGCGTCATGTTTACTCAGACTCAAACAATAGCGCAAGGGACGTATATCGCTTTGGGAGGAATAAATCTTAACCAGCAGGCGAATATTAAAGGACAGGTGCTGGGTAATAGGTTTAGAACAAATCAAGCCTTTGACGCAACGAAAAACATAACATTCGTTCCCGCCTTAAACGACGTATTTGTCAGTCCGGCGATATTTAAGGAAGACAAAAACTGGAATAACTACCCGAACTCAGACAAACCTACCTACAACGGTTATGACTACAAACGAGATAAAAACAAAGATTACATCGACAGCATTCGTATAGAATTAAAAAATCCCGCCCAAAAAGATATGATGGTAAATTATAAAATAAAAGCAATCGCGGGTAACGACATAATAGGCGAATTAGGCATAAATATTACGCCGTCCACAATTGATGATGCATTCGCAAGACGTAACGAGGGTAAAAGAGCCTGGGTTCAACTACGTTCTAATGCGGTATTAATCAAAAAGGGCGAAAAGGCGGCATCCATTCCCATCTTGATTGTTGACGACGGCAAAGAGCAAAGTTTCGACAAAGGCACTTTTGAAATAACCGTTTCCGGCGAAATAGACGTAACAGACCCCTGCGGTGGGGCGGGTTGCCAGACAATCAAGAAACCGTTCAGCGATACATATAAGATAACTATAGTTTCGGATGACCCCGAAGACGAAGATAACCCCGACCCCGAAGTATTCACCATAACCTTCGATTCTCAGGGCGGAACAGCCGCACAAAGTATTTATGGCGAAGAAGGCGCAGTAACACTCCTTCCTAATACCAAAAAAGACGGCTATGTATTTTTGGGCTGGTTTAGTGAGTCCGTCGGCGGAAATAATTACGGCAGCAACGGAACTACCTACACAATTACGGGTAATGTGACAATGTATGCTCGCTGGGACGAAATAATAATCCCGCAACCCGGAACCCCGACGCTTACTCAGGTCAGGCTTATTGAATGGTACGACTACCAGTCTAACCCCCAAGTTGCAGGAACCCTTTCGGCAGACGACGACAATGCGACATTCGAATATCTCGGCGCGTTTGAAGCGGAATCCGGAGTTTCGCATGACGACTGGTTCAAACTGACGGATTTTCGTAAAATATCTACAACCGCACAATACCACGCAGATTACGAAAACAAAAACCAACAAAGATTCCGTATAACTGTCAAAGCCAGCCTCGGCGAGAAATCCGAAACTCGAGACTTAGATTTATATATAAGTCCTTGGAACGATAACGCCTTTGAGCCTAAAGACTATTCGGCGTCCGTTAAAAGCCCCGAACTGCATATAATTACTCTGGAAACTCCCGCCGACGCCGATTTGCCGTCCAACCAAAACGAGTACAAAATTTTGGGACTTACAAAAAACGCAAGCGACGCGATTTCACAGGCGCAACGCTTAAAGCCAACCGATACAAGACCTGTCCGTGTCGAGTCGATAAGAACCCTTTCGGGCGCTGAGGTTTCGCTTTATGGTAAAGAAATCGCTTACAAGCCGACTAACCTTTATGACGACGTAAAAACCGGAGCGATCGACCGCTTTTGGGTTACGCTTCTTGACACTGCCCGTTATATCGACCACGCAGGTGTGACTTACGAAACCGACATCTGGCTTAAATCGGTCGAGGTGAATATAACGCTTACCGTTCCCGTCAATATACAAAAGTCATTGAAGATTTATCCCAATCCCTTAACTTTGCCCAAAGGCGGCAAAGGGCAAGTCGAAGAACAACTTAAATTCGACATGGCGACTTATTATAAAATATCGCCCGCAACTAAAGGAAGCATAATAGTTCTGGACTTGAAAGGCGCGATTTTGCCCGACGAACAGCCGTTCGTGAAGAGAAATGTCGTAAAGATTTTTGACAAAGTAGGCAACCTCATAAGTGAAATGGATATGAAATTTGACTACGATAGCGGCAAAAATGTAGCGGGGATATGTATATGGGACGGTAAAAACAGCAACGGCAGAACGGTCGGCGTGGGTTCTTACAAGGTAATTGTTGATGTGGAAGCTGACTTCGGCAACGGCAAACAAAAATATAGCGACCACTCGACGATAGGAGTAAAGTATTAAAAAATGGAATTGTATTTATCGAAAATTTAAGTCAAAATCGGCTTGTTGTGTGAAATTAATTTTGTGTATAATCCCCCAAAATATATTATATTATTCATGTTGAATTTGTTGCTTGAGGAGAAAAATGAAAGTACGGCTTGCTGGATTAACAAAAATTAAAACATTTTTAACAGTCGTTAGGTATATAAAACGTTTTTTACCAATTAAATCCAATGCTATATTCAGATTAGGAACACATATTCGTTGTTGAGATTACAAAATTACAAATCAAATTGTTGTTACGATGCGTTTGCTACAAGCATTATTGTAGTCAATTGTTAAAAAAATAAATTTTATAAAGAAAGGGTTTTTTAATATGAGTGAGAAGTACAATCCGTTTGGCAATTTATTGTCGGTGTTGGACAATGCGGCAAAAACGGCCGGCTATTCGGAAGAAGAGTATGCTTTCCTTCGTTATCCGGAAAGAGAATTGAGGGTAAATTTTCCTGTTCGTATGGATAACGGAAAAATCAAAATGTTTGAAGGTTTCAGAATCCAGCATTCGACCGTAAGAGGTCCCGCAAAGGGCGGAATCCGTTATCATCATGAAGTAGATGTAAACGAAGTAAGAGCGCTTTCGGCGGGAATGGCGCTTAAATGCGCTGTCGCAAACGTTCCTTACGGCGGCGGAAAAGGCGGAATAGTAATCAATCCGCGCGAGTACAGCTCAAGCGAGTTGGAAAGAATAACAAGAAAATTTACGCAAATGATTGCCCCCATAATAGGGGAGAGAACGGATATTCCCGCTCCAGATGTCAATACAACTGCGCAAATGATGAACTGGATAGTCGATGAGTATTCAAAAATATCCGGACATGCCGTTTATGGAATCGTAACCGGTAAAAGTTTGGAAATGGGCGGCTCGTTGGGAAGAACGGAAGCGACGGGCAGGGGAGTGTCGATATGTGCGCTTGAAATGCTCAAGAAAATGGGCAAGGACGTTACAAAGATGCGCGTTGCCGTACAGGGTTTCGGTAATGTAGGCTCTTATTCCGCTAAATTCATGTATGAAGCCGGAGCAAAAGTTGTCGCGGTAAGCAGAAGCAATGTTGCCATATATTGCGCCGACGGCTTGGACATTCCCGACCTTTTGAAAACTTGTGCCGACGGAAAATTGGAAAACTACAAGAAGGCGGGCGTTCAGATAATCGACAATGCAAAACTTTTGACTTGCGATTGCGACGTGTTGATACCTTCCGCGCTTGACAATCAAATAACAAAAGATAATGCGCCTAACGTTAAGGCGATACTTATCGCAGAAGGCGCAAACGGACCTACCAGCAAAGAAGCAGACGAAATTCTGGAAAAGAAAGGCGTAAAAGTCATTCCCGATATCCTTGCCAATGCCGGCGGCGTGGTTGTTTCTTATCTTGAATGGGTGCAGAATCTTCAAAGTTTCTACTGGTCTGAAGAAGAAGTAAACAACAAGATGCGCGTACTTATGGTAAATGCGTTTAACGACGTATATAACGAAAGCGTAAAGCGCAATGTGTCGCTTAGATTAGCCGCATACATTACTGCAGTTGACAGAATTGTAAAGGTTAGCAAGTTAAGAGGAAAGTAATTTTTCTTGTGATTTCACAAAATTTGGGTTCTTCTGTATTATGAGGAACCCAAATTTTTTTGTATTTTTGTTTCGGTAGAATATTATTTTATCCGACGACTGAAAATTATTTTATATAAATATGAAAACGGAATGGCGGCATAATGTAATGAAAGCAGAAAAATTTACAGATAAAGAGGGAAACACATGGAGATTCAAGTACCGGAACTTTTAAGAATTAAACCCAAAGCGCTGTTTAAACTGGGAAAATATCTTTCGCAAAGCGGATATTCAAGAATCGCGTTCTTCTGGGGAACCAATATAAAAAAGATGTATTGGGATGCGATAGACATATCGCTTTCAACTGCGGACATTCGTGTTATTTTTGAGATAGAAGTTTCGTCTAATGATATGGATACCGCATTCAAAACGGTTAAGGAATTGCCGCAAAATGTAGATGCTATTGTCGCAATAGGCGGCGGAACGGCTGTAGATTACGGAAAATACGTCGCGTTTAACAGGCAACTTCCTCTTTTTTGTGTGCCGACTTTAATTTCAAACGATGCTTTTGCTTCGCCGACAAGTTCGCTTGTCGTTGACGGAAAGCGCAAAAGTGTAAAAACACATGTTCCGCAGGCGATAATAATCGACACGGAAGTTATAAGCGCCACTCCAAAACAGTTTTTGTACAGCGGAATAGGGGATTTGTTTTGTAAAACTACGGCCGTTTTTGATTACAAATTCGCCTACAAGAAGAGGGGAGAGCCGGTTAATGATTTTGCCGCCACCATAGCAAAAAACGCTGTAGATACCTTCAGTTTCTTCAATGACAAAAGATTTGACAACTACGAATACATAGGAATACTCGCTTCTTCGCTGTTGATGACGGGAATTGCCATGATAATTGCCGGAAGTTCGCGTCCGTCGAGCGGTTCGGAACATTTAATATCACATGCTTACGACAGAGTTGCGCAAAATCCTACGCTTCACGGCATACAGGTAGGAGTTGCAAGTTACGCCGTAAGTTATTTGCAGGAAGCGACATACGAGCGATTGAAAAAAGATATAATCGGCAGTGGTTTTTATGATTTTGTTAAGGAAAATCCGCTCAATAAAGATGATTTTATAAAGGCGGTAATGCTTGCCCCCGATATAAAAGAGGATTATTACACGATATTAAGTGAAAAGGGGAACATTCGTCGTCTTGAGGAATTTGTAAATACCGACGAAATGATGTGTAATATGTTGAAATGACGAATCAAATTAACAACAACACATTTATTTATTACAAAGACGTTTTTGTAAGAAAGATTGAATAGTAATTTTGGGTGTTAATTAATCGCGTTCTCTATAGCGAAAATTTCCTTTTATGTATTCGGAACGGATGACGTTCACAAACGCATCGGCGTCACATTTTTTTATTTCAAGAATAACGGAATTTACTTCGTCCGCCGAAACAACCGAATAAATGAGGGTTCTTTCTTTTTTTTGAAACTGTCCGATTCCGTCAAACGAAGTCGCCGCACGGTCACAAGAGTTTTTAATCGCTTCATAGACGGCGACAGGGGAGTCCGTTATTATTAATAATGTTTTTTGTTGATATCCTAAATAAAAGTACTTTATTCCTATTGTCGTAATATACTGGAAAATAACGGAATAAAGTACTTTATCTATATCAAAAATACATGCCGCGGCAAATAAAACTATACAGTTGAAAAAGAAAATATATCGCCAACCGTCCTGTTTACATTTTTCGGAAATAAGAATCGCGATAAAATCTGTTCCTCCGCTTGTCGCGCCGGCGTGCAGGCACAAACTAATTGCAAAAGCGTTGAGAAGTCCTCCGAAAACCACTGACAAAAGCGGGTTCTGTACTCTCAGATAATTAGCAAAAATCGGTGGAATGCTATCCGTAAAAATCCCTACGAGAAAAATGGAAATACAGGAGTAAATCGTGAATTTTTTACCTATATGGAAATAACTTATTATCGCCGGTATCAAGCAAAATCCGTAAAACATCGGACTAAATGGAATATCCGTATTAAAAAATAATCCTCCGATTTGTCGTAAAAGCAAAGCGACTCCCATAAATCCTCCGGGAATTAAATCGCCGGCATAAATAAACGAATTTATATTCAACGCCATAAGAAACGACGCCAATGAAATAAAAACGATTCTTTTAATCGGATAAAATTTAGTTTTCTTAAAATCCATAAAAACTCTCTGCTATAAAATTTTTCACGAAAAAATACTATTTGTGAATACGGTCTGTACTGTGTATGCAATTTTTCCTAACCTCTCTCGCTCTCTCCGTTACTTACTTTACATAATATCAATTATGGGAAATATAAAAATCATAATTATAGACATATGACGGTGAGTCTATTGAGACTATTTCAGAAATAATGAAAATAGGTATTGACTTTTGCTTAAGAATAAAAGTATATTACATTTTAATACGGTAAAATACCGCGCCATTAGTTTTTGTCGGCGTCGCAAAGAATTGATGGCTATAAATTTCAGTGACGCTAAGATTTTTTATTAGGGGACCCTTTATGGATATCTATGTCGGAAATCTCGCTTGGGCCGTCGATAGCGACGCGTTGCGAGGAACATTTGAGCAGCACGGTGAAGTTGCATCAGCAAGAGTAATTATGGACAAATTCACCGGAAAATCAAAAGGATTCGGATTTGTTGAAATGCCGAATGAAGAAGAAGGAAATGCTGCGATTGAAAAATTGAACGGATATGAACTTAGCGGAAGACCGCTTCGTGTTAATCGTTCGGAACCCAAGCAACGCGATACTCGCGTAAACGGCGGTGGCGGCAATGGACGCTCTTACGACAGAAGATAATCTGTTTTAATCGTGCAAAAAAAATGTTCAAAAAAAGGTCTCCAAAATTTCTTTTGGAGACCTTTTTGATTTGTATCAATTTTTCGTGATTTATTCAACGCTAATAAGTTCTACTTCAAAAATCAAAGCGCTCGCAGGCGGGATTGCGCCGGGAATTCCTCTATTGCCGTACGCCAAATCAGACGGGATATAAAGTTTATGTTTTGAACCGACATTCATAAGTTTAAGACCTTCCGTCCAACCTTTAATTACTCCATTAACAGGAAATTTAACCGTTGATGAATCGTTTGATTTGTCAAATTCTTTACCATCTATGAATGTTCCGACATAACGAACCTCTACCCTACTTTCGTCGGTCGGTTTTGCCTTTGTGATATCTCCTTCAACTAAAACTTCATACTGGAGACCGCTCTCCGTTGTAACGACTCCTTCTCTTTGTTTATTTTTTTCAAAAAATTCTGCATTAATCGCATCGTTTTTTTCCGCATCCGCTTTTGCTTTTGCTTCCGTTTCGTCACGAAGACGCTCAAACACGTTTTGTTGAATTTGACGAGCCGTATTATCGTCAATTCTCGAAACACTCATGGTATCAAAACCTTCCAAAATCGCCGCAACCAAAACTTCTTTTTTTAATTCTTTTTGAAACATCTGCGCAGAACGAGCGATGTCACGTCCAATTACATAACTGAAGCTGTCTTGTTGCGTTACTAAATTGATTTCTTTTTTTGTCGAAAAAACGCCGTTTTTATTGCATCCGACAAACACACTTAAGACAACTACCGCCGAAAGTATCGGCAAAATAACCTTTCTCATAAACAGAACTCCTCTTTTATTGTTTTGAAACTCATTGGTTTTGGAATAGTCGGAGCGGGAATTGAACCCGCACGGATGCAATATCCAAGGGATTTTAAGTCCCCAGTGTCTACCTATTCCACCATCCGACCGCACAAAATACCAGTAGAAAATACATTATTGTGCCGTTAAATATATGTGAAAAACGTATATTATCGGTAAAAAACATATTTTAGGAGAAAATAATGATTAAATTTACATACATTACCGTATTGTCTTTGCTCGTATTTTTGTTGAGCGGATGTGTAAAAAGCGACAATAATAATAAATTGGAGGAAAACGATATGATAATTGCCGCAAAATTGTTTAAGGTCTTATCAAATAACGCTTTGGAAAATCAGATTGTAATTATGAAAAATTTGAAAATAAATCAACTATACGTTCGTCCAGAGCAAGCGCTAAAAAGCGGGTCGCCGGAAATTCTTGACGAGGCAAATATCGACTTGTGGTTGATTGCTCCGATTTTTTACAACGATGAAAATCAGGACATCTCCCCTACTCCGCGTTGGGCGGTTTGTGACAACGGCGAAATTGCGCAAGAAAAATCCGAAAACGGTAATTGGTTGAAAATGGTTTGCCCAAATGACACGAATTATTTGGATTATAGGATCTCGTATTTGGAAGACGTGCTTTCCATGTGTAAATTTAAAGGAATAAGTTTGGATTTCATAAGGTATTTTGTTTTTTGGGAGGAAGTCTTTGAAGATACGCCAAGCGAAACGTTACACAATTCCTGTTTTTGCGATGCTTGTATAAATTGTTTCAAAGAATATTTACAACTTCCTGCAATTCAAGGAGATAATATAAAAGATAAAACAGATTTTATCATAAAAAATTATTTTGATGAATGGACGGATTTCAAGTGTGCCGTAATCAGCGAAAATGTAGAAAAAATTATTTCAAGGCTACGACAAAAGAATCCGTTTTTGGAAGTGAATTTGCATGCGGTTCCTTGGACAAAAAGCGATTTCAACGGTTCAATCAGATCGATTGTCGGGCAAGATTTTTCTATATTATCAAATAAATTGACACTCTTAACTCCGATGGTTTATAGTAAAATGTTAAGGCGAAACGGACAATGGATAAACGATTTAGTGAAATCGCTTCACGAAGAATGCAACGGTAAAGTAAAAGTAATTCCCGCAATTCAATGTAAATCGGTGTATGGCGAAAGTTTCAATGACGGAGATTTTGAAGATATATTAAAAAACGCGGTCAAATCTCCATCATCCGGCGTATCAATTTGGCCGTTTGAAGATTTGACCGACGAGAAAATTAAAATTATTGAACAAGCGCTGCGGCGGTAATTTTTCAACTAATTATGTATAGATATTCTTTCTTTAAATAAATTATATTTCCGTCTAGGAAGAAAAATATGAACAAGCAAAACTCAAAATTTGTAGGATTTGAAAACCTCAGAAACTTAACTTATGACGTTTCGGACGGCGACAGATGTCCGTATTGCGCAAACGCATGTTCGAGATCGGTTCTTCGTTTTTCAAACAGTGAAATTTTTGTAACTGGTAACCGTTGTGAAAAAGGGGAAAATGTTGACGGCAAAAAAGCGCCGCAAAATTCTTTACAAAAAAAAGTTCCGGATATGATGCAGGAACGCGAGGCGATGATTTTCAAAAACTACAATAAAGAATTTCCCGCAAAAACCCAAAAAGGCAGTATCGGGATACCGGTAGTTTTGGATTTTTACGATTCGCTTCCGTTTTGGGGGACGCTCTTTGCCGCGCTGGGTTACAAGGTGGAATTATCAGAACGAAGCAGTGCAAAAATATTTGAGAAAGGACTTTCAACCATTCCGTCGGACACAATTTGTCTGCCTGCAAAAATGGTTCACGGACACATAAAATTACTCATTGAAAAAGGCGTCAATATGGTGTTTTTCCCATCAATTCACAAAAATATTAAAACAAACCCGACAGCAGACAGTTCGTGGAATTGTGCCGTACTAATGGGTTATCCGGAAGTGATTAAGATACAGGAAAAATTAAACTTATTCGAAATAAAATACCTATCCCCAGCCTTTAGATGGACTGCGCCGAAATTAAAAAAAACGCAAATTATTTCTTTTTTGATAAATACACTTGGCGAAAGCAATTCTTCTGCGCAGAAAGCGTTGAAATTTGCCGAAATCGCTGCAAAAAAACACAAAAACAAGTTGTTTGAACGCGGCAAAGAAATTTTGGACGAAATTAAAAAATCACACGGATTTGGAGTTTTACTTTCCGGAAGACCATATCACGGCGATTCGTTCATAAATCACGGCGTCTCGAATTTATTTACCGCGAATGGCATTCCGGTTCTGATTAATGAGTGTATAGATTTGGATAAAATAGACGTATCCACGGCGAGAATCGATACTTACAACACATTTCACACCAGAATGGTTGCGGCGGCTATGGCTGTTGCGGACAACGAGCGATTAGAATTAGTGCAGCTGGTAAGTTTCGGCTGTGGGCACGATGCGGTTTTGACCGATGAAATTGATAGAATTTTACGGGCAAAGTCACAAAAAGCGATGCTCTCACTCAAATTAGACGAAGGCGAAAACAAAGGACCGTTGTCTATACGAATCACATCGTTTATCGAAACTATAAAAATTCGTAAAAAAGAGCGATTTGTGAGCACACATAAAAATTTCTTGCCGCCTTATAAAAAAATTTACGGAAAAGAAGACAGAAACCGGATAATTTTAATCCCGAACTTATCGTCCTCATTTTCTATTTTGATGGAACAGGCGCTAAAAGCGCAGAATTACGAAACGCGAATTTTACCGGTAGCGGATAAAAAAGCGATTGAATTGGGTAAAAAATACGTTCATAACGACATTTGTTTTCCGGCGCAGGTGAATATTGGCGAACATTTGCGATACTTATATAAATACAAAAACAAAAAGGACTCTTTTTCGGTTATGATTGCGAAAAATTGTCAGGATTGCCGTGCAGGGCATTATGCGGCTTTAACGCGGAAAGCGCTTGACGCGAACGGCTTTGAAGACGTTCCGATTTTGACGACAGATTTCGGTGACAAACGAAATATTCATCCGGGATTTAAAATCAGTGAATTGAAATTCAGTTTATTTTCTATAAAAGGAATGGCGCTTATTGATGCGATAGACGATATGACGCGGAAATGCCGCCCTTACGAAAGAGATGCGGGGACTTGCGCGATTCTCAATGAAAAATGGTGCAGAATTTTGAGCAAAACACTAAGAGAAAAAGGATGGCGCGCATCCCTCAAACAACTTGAATTTGCCATAAAAGAGTTCAATGAAAACGCGACCGACCGCTCAATCCGTAAACCACGTGTGGGAATCATAGGCGAAATTTTGGTAAATTATCATGAAACTGGAAATTACAAAATTGTCGAATATTTGGAAGAACACGGAATGGAGATAATTTTACCTGCTATTGCCGAATTTTGGCGGCAAAACGCCGTAAATTTCAGGACTATGAGCAACAGAGGACATTCGCGTTCGGCAATTTTCAGAAGATTTATGGGTTTTGCATACGAAAAAGCGTTCGATATTGCGATAAATCCGGTAGAAAAGCGAATGAAAAAATTCAAATATTATGAACCGCACTCCAATATTTTCGATATGGCGCAATACGCAAAAGAAATTTTTGACATCGCTTTTTTCGCGGGCGAGGGCTGGCTTATTCCAGGCGAGATTATTTCGTGGATAAAAAAAGGGGTAAATGCACACTTGATAATCCAGCCGTTCGGATGCCTGCCAAATCACATTACCGGACGCGGCGTTGTCAAGGCAATCAAAGAAAAATATCCGGGGACGACAATTTTGTCATTAGATTTCGACCCTGACACGTCTTTGGCAAATATTCACAATCGAATGCAGATGATAATTTTGAATGCCAAATAAGCAGATTTAATCGTTCAATCTCCTCCTATCTTTTCAGAGCGCCGACTCTTTAATTTGGCACAATATTTGATAACAATCTTTATTATGTTGCACAAATTTTAATTAACAGTAGAAGGAGTTTTATTATGTTACACGAACTTTCAACACACAACAACAAAAACGTAACGTCGGCAAAGATATTTGACATGCCAACGGCAAAACATTATGCAGGCAAAAACTTCACATCCGTTTACGAAAAGCAGAACAGTCCTCGCGAAGAAGAAAATTTTAAGGCAACATTTCAGAGGGAGGTCGGCAAAAATTTCCATGCGGATAGCAAAAACCGAACGACTCACAACGAAGAAGTAAATTTTAAGGAACCGTTTCATAAAACGGATAAATATAATGAAATAATGAAATTGTTGGATGAAATGATGCATACTGTGTTGCGAGCATGCGCGAATAAGATGGAAGTTAAATTTGATCCGAAAGCTGAGGAGATTAGAACCGGTGCCGATTTATTAGTACCTCGCCAGCAAATGTGGGAAGAGTATCAACGCATGGAAGCTGAACGGGCATCCTATCATAATGCCTTAAGCATACCTGTCGACGAGGCAAAACTTCAGAAAATGGATAAACATACTGCAATTGTGCTTAAAATACAATTGTTGCAAGGTGCGATAAACGCTTTGATAGAACGATTAGGTGAACGCAATATGACTTCTTCGGGAGAGCAGACAGCGGGTGTAGTTAAAGAATATGTTCCGGATCCGAATATTAGATTGATTGATCATAATTCCTTTCAATTGCAATATAATGCTCGTTTGCAAGCTATAGCGCAATTATCTTCATTGTCTAATTCGCAATGACAATAAAAACCTGTGAGCGGTAATTATCGTATAACTATGCGCATTACTGTTATCCCCATTTTAATTATAGCACATTTGCAACAATTAAAATGGGGTGTTTGAAAAATACTCTTTGCCTCAGCCCTTACTTTCTCTGAATTTCGTAAATGTAAGTTCTTCCCTTGCTCAAATCCAAAACATTCTTCCCCTTAAAGACTTCTCCCCTTTCGCCACTCGGAAGAATCTCGGTTGCAGTTATCTTTTTGGTTTTCTCAAAGGAAATCTTTCCGTCGAATGCCTGAGACATAACGGGAAGTTCGCCAACCTCATTAAGTTTGCTGCGGAATCTGTTGTATTCCTGCCCTGTCATCTTTGACGGAGTAATAACGGCGAGATAAAACTTCTTTGCCGACGACAAATCTTTTGCCTCCGCACTAAACGCAATTACTGCCGCCCATGGATTTTTAGCCGTAATCTTCATGTTTTTCAAGGAAATCGTATCGTTTGACAAGTTTCCGATTGCGCCTTCGACCGCCGTCGCGTTTATTTGCAGAATTTCTTTACCGTAATTCAGAATCAATTCGCCTGTTTCGCTCTGAATCGTTTTGTTTCGGCTGTCGATGTATTGGTTAAACGGTGTTTCAGGATACGGATTCGTCTCTTTTTTGCCGATGAAGTCCTTGCTCACTTTGGTTACGAACGGGATTTGCCAGTTATCCTGCAAAAACGTGGAGAAGCCGGCGTTTAAAACGATTTTTTCATCATCAACTTCTTCGACGCATGAGTTTGGCGCTTCGTTGATAAGCCCTTTATGAAAGAGCGGCGCCATAACCGACCACATAGCTACCGTTTCCGGCAGGCGATTCCACATAAATAGGTCGAATTTTTCTTCTCCGAGCGTTGCGTGGTCTATTTCGTGATGGAGAAGCCCGCTCCAGCCGTGCAAGAGAGAGTAAAGCGTTATGATCGCCTGTCCTTCAAGTCGATATTCATTTGGGAAACTCTGATCGCCCCACGCCATAAACGGTTGATTTTTGTTCACATAATACGCCAGCGACGCAATTGTATTGTGCTGCGGGTTTGCAATTTGAGAAATATTATCGACACCCGCTTCGTACCGTCTTTCCCACGGGTCTTCACCAGTTTCTTCGGCGATTTCCCAAGTTTTAGGATGGTCGAAATATGCGTCGTTTGCAGCATACGGATGAACTTTCGTGCTTTGAACGAGCGACAAAAGCGGCTGCGGCATATTTGAACCGGTAATCGGCAGTTTCAGCCCGAGCGAATCGGCAAACTTCTGCATTTGAGCGAAATAATCGTCCTCAATCTTTTGATAAAACCTGAGCGCGTCCGAAAAACTCGCCTCTACCCTATCCTCGTTTTCAAAAGCCAGTTTTCCTTTCGGCGTATCGTCGTAATCTAATGTAAAAAGCGGAACTTCTCCGGTGAATCCGGCATTTTCCCAGCGTTTCTGCAAGTCGTCTCTGTATGTTCCGACGAAATGATTCGCGCTGAACTGCGTATATGCGCATGTTTCGTTGATAAACTCAGCCAGTGCGATGGTTGGGTCATCCTTGTAAACAAGTCCGGTATATTTATTTTTATGAGTCATAAACTGAGTGATGAATTGTTTCTGCAAATCAATGAGTTTTTCGTTGAGTAAACCTACTTGCTTTGCGCCCTCTTCCACAGGGGCTTGCTCGACACCATCTTTTTCAAAGAACGAACGGTTTGCGCAGAAATCAATAAATATATAAATTCCTTTTTCTTTACACTTTGAAATCAGATAATCAATTTTATCAATTGCTTTTTCAGAGATTTTCGATGTTCCGCGCTCTCTGTCAAAAATATTTTCCTGCGCCCAGTCGGCGTCTATCAAATGCAACCTGAGTAAATTCGCACCCAACTTAGCAAACTTGGTTGTCAAAGAATCGGCTTGTTCGCGGTTTGTAAACGCAGCGTCCGCCACTACCACTCCCCCATAGAATTTGGCAGGCGTTCCGTCATCAAAAACAAACTTATCACCTTTTACTTTAACAAATCCGTGTTTTCCGCTGGGCTTGTCAAGCAAATTAGACCAGTCGATATACGTACTCGTTTGATTGACGTTTTTGGTGTTCAAAGGATACCATTCGCCGAAATCGCTTGGACCTGTCGCGACTTTTACGGGGAGCGGTTGATAATTTTCGTCCTTGAATACTACTGAAATGTCGTCAAACCACGCCTCACCTTTTGCGTTTCCCAAAGCGCATTCAATCCGCAACTTTACGGGATTGTCGCCTTGCCGAACCATGTATCGCTGACGATAGGAAGCCCAATCCGCACTGCCCTCTTTTGAGGCGACGTTATCGACATACGGGTCGATATGATTATCCATATTATCCAAAAAATCAACGTTTATTTGCGCGGTTTCCCATGATTTTTCGCCTCGAACTATATCTTTTGTTTTCATTCGTCCTTCGACATCGACAGCTTTAGCGTTTCTCGGGATCAAAACGTCCTGATAAACACCAATCCATTCGTCGTTTGTCTGTGAAACTATACGCAGAGACTTTGAATTGCGAAATCCGTTTTCGTCAATCGACGCCCCTTTCCAATGATTCCAGTCTTCGAGTCCGTTTTCAAAATCGCCGTTGACTATCGTTTCTTCGGCAAACGCACAAATCGCTAAAATAACAACCAGAACGTGAGTTTTTCTCATAGTACTACCTCTCAGAGTTTAAGTATTTCACATAATATACCATCCGCCAAATAAAAAAACGACGAGAAGCAAAAAAGTCCATATAAGTTAAACAAAAATTGCTTTATTTATGATTTATCTATTTTTTTTATAGTATTTTCTTTAAAACGAATTTTGTGGTTCAGATAAGCACGAAATTACAACAGGTAAATATAGTATATATAAGTCCAAAATACTATTTAAAATAAATGAAGCATAAAAACTCAAGGAGATTGTCATGATACCAAAGAAGATTCATTATTGCTGGATGGGTGGCAAAGAGATTCCGCCGATGCTAAAAAAAAGTATGGACACTTGGAAAGAATTTTTGCCTGAATACGAATTTATATTATGGGATGAAGAAAAATTTGATACAAACAGTGTACGATGGGTTAAAGAAGCGTATAGTGAAAAAAAATACGCTTTTGCCGCTGATTATATACGTTTTTACGCTTTGTATAATTACGGCGGCGTATATTTGGATACCGATGTTGAAATATTAAAAACGTTTAATCCTTTACTGGAAAGTAAAAGTTTTATAGGCTTTGAATATATGTCGATACCGGAATCAGCCATAATAGGAGCGGAAGCAGGAGTTCTCTGGATAAAAAAATGCTTGGAATACTATATTGATAAATCGTTTTATGACGATAAAGGAAAAATAAGAAATTTAGCGGTTCCAATCATGATAAAAGCCGTATTACGAAAGATTTATAATAAAAAAATTGCCGATATAGCACAGATACAGCGTTTTGACGGTCTTGATTTATATCCTTATCAATATTTTTCTCCCAAAAACCCGTACAGAAACCGTATAAATTTAAGCAACGATACGTATTGCATACATCATTCTGTCGGTTCGTGGTGCGGTGGCGGCAGAAGTAAAATTAACAGGTATAAACATTTATTATTGAACGAAATTCTGGGGAAAGAAACGTATGACGAATTGTTATATCGGCATCATGTAAAAAAAATAGCAAACGAAATTAAAAATTAAACTATGAAAATTTATTTTATCAACCCGCCGTTTAAAGCCGAATATGGAAAATTTTCCCGTGAATCGCGAAGTCCTGCAATTACAAAAAGCGGTGCGATATATTATCCGTTATGGCTAATTTATGCGGCAGCTTATGCAAAGAAAAACGGGCACAATATATTATTTTTAGACGCGCCTGCAAAGCAATTAAACGAAAATAAGGCTTTAGGATATATTAAAACCGAGACGGAAAAAAAGATACTGTTTGTGCTTGATACGAGTACGCCGTCAATTTACAGTGACGTTTCCTTTGGAGCGGCGCTAAAGGAAATATTTCCGCAAAGTTTTATTTTAATGGTTGGAACTCATCCTTCAGCTTGCCCTGAAGAAACACTCTCTTTGAATACGAAAATTGATGCGGTCGCTCAGGGCGAGTATGATTTAACGGTAACGCAACTTGCTTCCGTTTTGGAATCAGGTGATAGTATTGATAAAGTAAGAGGAGTTACGTATCGAATTCCCAAAACAGGAGAATTAAAAACAAATGAAAAAATTCCTTACATAGAAAACCTTGACGAATTGCCTTATGCCGCCGAATTTATAAAAGAATACTTAAATGTTAATGACTATTTCTTTCCTGCCGCCACATATCCCTCCGTTCAAATATTTACAGGCAGGGGCTGTCCTTTTAACTGTAATTTTTGCGTTTATCCGCAAACAATACACGGTCACAAATACCGTATTCGTTCATCTAAAAACATAGTTGAAGAATTCAAATACATTGCCGAAAATTTTTCGAACGTAAAAGAAGTTGTTATAGAAGACGACACATTCACTACAAATAAAAAAAGAATTGTAGAAATTTGCAATCTTCTTATCGAACAAAAAATACATAAACGGCTTAAATGGCTTTGCAACGCACGAATAAATCTTGATTTAGAGACAATGAAAATTATGAAAAAAGCCGGATGTCGTCTAATTATTCCCGGAATAGAAAGCGGCAATCAGCAAATATTAAATAATATAAAAAAGGAAATAAATTTAGAACAAATTAAAAATTATGTAAAAAATGCAAAAAAAGCCGGTTTGTTAATTCATGCATGCTATATGATAGGAAACAAAGGTGAAACAATTGAAACAATGAAAGAAACTTTAAAACTTGCTCTGAAACTAAACACGGATACCGCTCAATTTTTTCCGCTTATTCCTTATCCCGGAACAGAAGCGTATAATTGGGCGGAACAAAACGGTTATATAAGCGCCGATTATGATCGTTATTGCAAAGAAGACGGCACTCACAATTCAGTATTGAATCTTCCGGAACTTTCAGCGGAGACTATAGTTGAGTTTTGCGATTATGCCAGAAAGAGATATTATTTACGTCCGTTGTATATATTACACCGACTAAAAGTCGGATTAACAGATATAAACGATTTGAAACGTTCTTTAAAAGCATTTGGTAAATTAAAACGTTTTTTATTCAAAAATTAGTTTAT
Organism: Chitinispirillales bacterium; assembly: GCA_031254455.1. NCBI lineage: Bacteria > Pseudomonadati > Fibrobacterota > Chitinispirillia > Chitinispirillales > Chitinispirillales bacterium. The sequence continues at coordinate 19,740 of JAIRUI010000097.1, forward strand.
AAGGAGTTTTTATTTTGAATAAAATATCCGTCGCGATGACAACATATAATGGAGAAAAATTTTTGAAAGAGCAGCTCGATAGCATAATAAAACAATCGCGCCAAATTGACGAGCTTGTTGTTTGCGATGACGGCTCCACTGACAGTACAATCAAAATACTTAACGAATTTTTGAATATTGCGCCGTTTTCTATGAATATTGTTATTAATGAAAAAAACTTAGGTAGTACAAAAAATTTTGAAAAAGCAATGTCCTTATGCAAGAATGATATTATAATTTTATGCGATCAGGACGATGTCTGGCTTTACGACAAAGTGAAAGTGTTGGAAAACATATTTTTAATGAATCAAAATTGTGGAATGATTTTTACCAATGCCGTAGTAATAGACGAGATGAACAATACTCTAAACAAATTGTGGTTTAATTATGGTTTTGACAAGAAAAAACAGAATATTTTAAAAAAAGGTAAAGGAATAGAACTCTTTATAGGGAATAATATTGTAACCGGTGCAACAGCGGCTGTAAGAAAATCGTTTTTTGAAAGAACACGCCCTTTTCCACCAGAATTGGTACACGATCATTGGCTTGCTTCTATAGCGGTATTAGAAAGAAAATTGTTTTTTAATGATACAATAACCACAAATTACCGTAAACATTCAATGCAGCAGTTAGGAATAGGGATACCTGCAATTAATTTTTCCAAAAGAATAAATAAAATTAACAATTATAATAAAATCATAAACTCAATACAAATCATGCTCAACGAATTTAATTACAGATTTCATTTAACTCAAGAACAGCGTAAAATGTTTACAGACAAAATTGAATTTTATATGTTTCGTAAAAATCTTTCTTCTAACTATTTAATATGTATATCGGGAATTATACGAAATCTGTTCTGTGGAAATTATCATAAATTTGCCTCCGGTTTACTGAGCGTAGCCAAAGATATGAAAAAAATTTTGGGAGGTGGATGTGATAAAAACTGATTCAAATCTTATTTCCGTAGTTATTGTTAATTGGAACGGCGCGGAAGTTTTACCCGAATGTTTGAAGAGTGTACTTGAACTTAATCATAAAAATATTGAAATTATCGTCGTTGACAACGGATCTACGGACGATTCTATCAATATAATAAACCAAATTTGCGGCGACAAGGCTAAAATCGTTAATCTTGAAAAGAATGTCGGATTCGCCGCAGGAATAAACATAGGGGTTGAAAACGCCAAAGGAGAATTTATCGCTACTCTAAACAACGATATGGTTGTAGAACCATCTTGGCTTGATCAACCGCTTGAACTATTACTCAAAGACACATCTGTCGGGATCGTCAGTTGCAGGCAAATGGATTATTATGACCGTGATAAAGTTAATGAACTTTATCATTACATAAGAAAAGAGCTTGTATTTATACCATTTGGATATGATCGTAAATTCCGTGATAACGACCTTTTTTCAAAGAAAGGATATGTTATTAGTGCAAACGGCGGTTCTGCAATATTGAGGGCAGAAACCGTTAAATCACTTGGTGGATATGATGTTGATTTTTTCGGATATATGGAAGAAGCGGATTTTTGCTTACGTGCGTTTTTGTACGGATGGCGTTGTATGTACGCCCCAGACGCCATCGTGTATCATATGGACGGATTTACTTTCAAAAAAAACAGAGCATATAAGTATTATCTTTGCGAGAGAAACCGTATTTGGTTTTTATATAAAAATATTCCAACCGTGGACATTTTAAAGCGATTACTTTATATGTTTTTTACCGAACTACGTGTTATTGGAATTTTTTGTTTTAAAATAATGAGACCGTTTCTCTATCTGAAAGCTCGACGAGATGCAATTTACGGATTAAGTCGCTACAAAAACATACGAAAAAACAACACAGCGCTTTTTAATATAAACAAAAAAGAATTTTACCGATTAGAAAAATATAAAAAATTGGACACTCTACATTAACATTAAAAGTGAAGACGTATAAATGATTTCAATCATAATTTGCTCAATAAATCCGAGTCGATGTGAAAAAACCTTAAAAAATTTTTCGGAAACAATTGGGGTCGAATATGAGGTTATTGTATTTAAGAATCGTCAAGAAAATTGGGGGATTTGTAAAGTATATAACCACTGTGCAGAAAAAGCAAAATACCCGTATCTATGTTTCGTGCACGAAGATGTTTTTATAGAAACGAAAGATTGGGGAAAGAAAATAATTGAATTTATAGAAAAAACGTCTGATTGCGGCGTAATCGGTTTTGCCGGAGGTTTACAAGCTCAAAAGAATTTAAGTTCGTTTGGAGGAGTCGGTGAAAGTCGAGTGAATGTTTATGATAGTCATAACGGCGATACAAACGCATATTCAAAAGTAAATTACAAATATCACAGATACGCAAATCCTCAAAAGGAATCGGTTTCAAAAGTTTTATGTGTTGACGGATTATTCCAATTTGTTAAGAAACAGATATGGGAAAAAATAAGATACGATGAAAATACATTTACGGGTTTTCACTTTTACGATGTCGATTTTAGTCTTGCGGTTTCCGAATTATATGACAATTATGTTATATTGAACTTTGACGTATTTCATGATTCAAGTGGAAATATGAGAGAAGAATATATAAAATTTATGTTCTCGTTTCAGGAAAAATGGAAAAAAAAATTACCGAAAAACTTAACTGTAGCCAGCGAATTAAAAAAATTACGCGCAGAATTACATGAAATATCGACTATTATAGATATTTGTAAAGTTGCGAATTTTGATATGATAAAATATTTTAAGCAAATATTAAAAATAAACGGTATATGTTTTTTTATTTTAACGTTAATACATGTATTACTAAAAAAATTAAAAGAACTGACAAATGTTAAAACAACAAATTTAAAAATATAAATTATCTGACTTTCTTTATATAAAATAAATAAATTAAGGTTGGGATAGCCAGAAATACAAACGAAGTTCCTGCATTTTTCACGAAATCTAAGTAACTATTGATATTATAAGCCATATAACCATACAAAATAAAATATCCAATATAATACCAAATTCCCAAAACAATAACTTTTGTAAAAGTTATCAATAAGCTGTTATGGACAACATTTTTAGACGAATAAATTATTATATCAAGCGTTCTATATGCTAAGGAACAGACCGAACCCAATAAAACCCCAGTAAATCCAAATTTAATCACAAAAAATATACTTGCCGAAATGTTAATAACCGCTTCCGCAATAGCCTGCCATTTTGTCTGCTTGAAATGTCCGGCTGAGACATAAAGCATAATTGCCGGTTGACGCAATTTGTTCATAATACCCACAGCTACAAATAATACGACAAGTGTCGGTTGAATATAGTTTGCATCGGTCATATTTCTAGCATAAATTTGCATAAACGGAATAGTCAAAATCAATGCACAAGTATAACAGATTCCAATTATAAGAAAATAAACCGTTTCATACTTCTCATAAATTTTTTTCATCTTATTGGGATTGTTTTCCGCTAAAAATCTGCCGAAAAATCCCTGCATTCCATCAGAAAGCGTATCTATTAACTTATCTATGGCTAAAAATATCATTGAATAAATAGAATAAATACTAACTTCCGAAAGCGAACAAAAAATAGTAAGTAAAACCAGCGGAGAATTATCTAAAACCATTCCGCTTACTCTATGACACATTACGTCCCATTTTTGTTCAAGTGTATTTTTATCAAATTTTGTTTTAAGATTTATAAAACAATAGTGCTTTTTCACATAAACAAAAATCATCGCGTAACCGGAAACATATATTAAAACAGAAGTAAATTTTACTAACAGAAGTGAATTGCCATTTTCAATAAGAATAATTGAAACTACAGCGCTTAAAATTATGTTAATTATTCTAAATATTACCATAATATAGTTTTTTCTGTCGGCAATTAATAATACTCGATATTTTCCGATAACAAAAAAATCTAGAATTCCTCCTATACTTAAAACCAAAACCATGAAACAAGCGGAAAATTTATCCACATATTCAACAATATGTGGATAAATAAACGCTAAAAGTAAAATCATAAAAGCAAAAATTGAACCTGCTTTTGAATAAAAGTTTTGAGTTGCCGCAATAATTGAATTTATTTGATTTTTATCGTTATTGTATAACGGTTTTGTCAAAGCCGCAATGCTCGCCGCGCCGATTCCCGCTTCAACAACAGACAAATAAGCGATAAACTGAGCGATGGAAGCTACCATTCCGTTTTGAGCGGAACCGTAAGTCGTGATAATTAACGGAGGTAAAATAAACCCTATAACTAAGGTTATTACTTGAGCGAAAATATTAATAAAAACATTTCTTATTATTTCTTTATTCATTATTTCATTCTATTTTCGGAATCTATGGATAAGAAATGTAAAAATAATTTTCAACATGGCTCTACCTCCAAGTACCGTTTTTTTTTCCTGTATTGCGGTACAAATTTTATCTTCAAATTTCATATTAATATCCATTCGAGCGGCTATTTCTTTGATAAACGGCGTTCTTGTCGCATATTTCCAAAATTCGTCAAAATAAGGAATATACCACCAATACTTATACGGTTTATTATGAATTATTTTAGGATTTTCTTCCGCATAAATATACTTATTTTTGAGATTTTGCGGCAAATATTTTGCCCAACCATTTGACATAAAATTCCATTCATAGTCAAGATACAAAATTTTATCTTTTGCTAAAAAATTTATTACATCTTGGTCGTGAACCTGCCATTCACGTGAAAGAATTGTGTCAACAACATCTTTTTCGGAATAGATTTGGCGAAATTTTTTGCAATTCATCAATAGCATTCCTGAATTTATATAATCACTTGGTTTCTCTGTTGACAGTATATATTCATAAATTTTACGGAACTCGTCATTTTTCAAATTTTCCGGTAAAAAATACCAAGCAACCGCTATATCGTGAACCGCACCGATTAGATAATTCAAAATGTCCATATTGAACAAACGTGAAATATCGGTTCGGCAAACCATATCGCCGTCAAAATAAAGCGCTTTTTCGTACTGTGGAAATTTAAAAGGGATAAACAAACGAAAATATGCTTCAACCGTAATATGTCTTGATATAAAAAAATTGTAATTTTTGGCAATTTCAGTAAAATCAGAAAATTCTATAGAAAAATTACGAAATTCAGTTAACATTTCACAAAGTTTTTTCATGGAATTTTGTGAAATATCACCGCAATGTAAAATAATAAATTCATATTTCTGACGAGTATCGGCGTTTTCTATAATCGACCTCATCATTACTGAGACATAAGGTATATAGTTATCATTTGACGAGAAAAAAATTGGTATATTCATAAATGATCCACGTTAGTGTCATTATTGTCTCGAAGTAAAATCATAGCACCAGCCGACAAATACCAGTAGTAACCCTCACGAAAATTTATTGGATGCATCATCCCGTTAATATTGTAAGCACAGAGAGCGATTAAATAAAAAAGTTCATACGGACACTCTTCGACAAGATTTTTTTTACCTTTGAATCTTCGAATCAATGCAGACAAAAGTACTACGTTAAAAGTATTGCATAATATGAAACCAACAAATCCGGTTTCTGCCAGTTGTTGTATGAAAAAGTTATGAATTGGAAAAGTTATCCCATCCAATTTGAAAGGAAATGTTTCATATTCATCTATTTTCCATTTTGAAGTCCCATATCCGACACCCAAAATCGGATGTGTTTTCCACATGTTAAATCCGCCACGCAAAGATAAAAACCTTCCAATATCACTCATATTCGCCACATCCATTTTTTCTCTTTTCACCCTTTTCATCATCATAGTTCCAAATAGTATTCCGACAATGCAACATAATAGTACGCCAACAATTATTATTCTCCTATTTTTCGTTCCCAATATTACTAATGTTATTACAAAAAAATAAGCTAAATATACACTTCTTTGAACCAGTAGGATTATGTTAACAAAAAGTAATAATATTCCAGCGGAAAAAAAAATTTTTTTTACCTTTGATTTTTCGTTAAATAATAGTATTATAAGATAAGTACTAACTATATCCGATAAACAACCTAAATAAACTCTGTTTTCAAAAAAAGCAGATATTTCGCCAAATCCCCAAATTATGTTAGAATACGATGCAACACTATTATAAAATACGAGACCTGTCAATGCATAAATCAATATTTTATGGTCATTGTTTTTAATTGTATATAACATTAATAAAAGCACAATAAAATAGTAAGTAAAAAAACCGAATTCGATCATGGCTTCCCGTGTATTTTCATCAATATTAATAACTATGCTTAATAAGCATAAGGTAACATATAAACTTAATATGATAACAAGTTTATTTATAGGAACATCAAATTTTCTTTTCACAAAAACCGGAATCGTCAAAACAATAACCATAAAAAAGAAAAAATATTTAAGATATATGTGGGCGTAATGATACAGATTTTCCGGTATATAATTAACATATTTCGGCGGAACATAAAAAATTGTCCCTATAAAAATCATAGCGAAAAATACAACTTTTATATTTATTTTTGAGGCAATAAACGCAAAAAGATTCAAAAATTTATCTGTCATTAGCCATCCATTTTAAGTAATATCTTGATTTTTTAATTTAACATAAAATATTTTGTTGGTACGTAAAAAGTAAAGGAGTAAATGTCGCTATGAAGGAATCTATGCTTGAAGTGAGCGGTTTATACAAAAATTACGGGAAATTTTGCGCCGTAAAAAATCTTGATTTTTCCGTAAACAAAGGAGAAGTGTTCGGATTTTTAGGCCCAAACGGCGCAGGCAAAACCACGACGATGAAAATAATAACCGGATATTTGCCGATGTCAAAAGGGTTAGTGAAAGTCGCAGGACGCGATATTTGTGAAAACGGTTTGGAATCAAGAAAAAAAATCGGTTATCTTCCCGAAACCACTCCGCTTTATACCGATATGTTCGTTGACGAATATTTAGAATTTGTAGGAAAACTTCGCGGACTTTGTGGTGAAAATTTGAAAAAAAGAATCAAAAAAATGCTTGAAGTTTGCGGACTTGAAGAAATGCAAAAAAAACCTATAGGTCATTTATCAAAAGGATACAGACAAAGAACAGGACTTGCGCAGGCGATGATACACGAGCCCGAATTGTTAATTTTAGACGAGCCTATGAGCGGTTTAGACCCCAATCAAATTGTCGAAATAAGAGAACTTGTAAAAGAAATCGGTAAAGAAAAAGCGGTGGTTTACTGTTCGCACATTTTGTCGGAAGTCGCGGCTACGTGCAATAGAATTTTAATAATAAACGATGGAGAAACCGCCGCAAGAGGAACGCCGGAAGAAGTTATCACAAAAGCGCAAGGACATATTTCTTATGAAGTCGTGATTAAAACAAAAGACAAAAATATTGAAGAAAAATTTAAGCATATTTCGCAAATTCAGGAAATTAAAGCAATTGTTTCATCCGATACTTTAAATGTTAAACTGAAAATAGAAACAAATTCGGAGAAAGAAATCGGAGAAGAAATTTTTGATGTCGCGGTTAAAAACAATTGGAAAATTACTCTGCTTTCACACAAAAAGATTACGCTTGAAGACGTGTTTTCAAAACTTACAAGAAAGGATGCAAAATGAAAGAAATGATAACAATTTTTTTTAAAGAACTAAAATCCTATTTTGTCTCGCCGATTGCGTATATTTTTATAATAGTTTATATAGTTTTGACGAATTTTTTATTTTTCCAAACGTTTTTTGTCAATAATCAAGCCGAAATGAGAAGTTATTTTGAACTGCTTCCGTATATTTTTCTGATTTTTATTCCTGCGATAACGATGAGGAGTTGGGCGGAAGAAAAAAGAAACAGAACGTTTGAACTTCTTTTGACTTTACCGCTGAAAGATATGACGATTGTCGCCGGAAAATTTTTTGCCGCATTGGCTTTTTTGGGTATAACGCTCCTTTTTTCTCTGACCGTTCCAATAACGGTAACGATTTTGGGAAATCCCGATGTAGGCGTAATAATCGGCGGATATTTCGGCGCAATAATGTTAGGTGCGGCGTATATATCAATCGGAATGTGGGTTTCGTCGCTCACGGAAAACCAAATTATCGCGCTAATCGGCGGAGTTGTGCTTATTTTTCTGTTTTTGATAATCGGGCATCCGCTCGTCGTTTATTTCGTTCCAAACGAATTAGTGAATATTTTAACCTATATAGGACTTGCAGGACATTTTGAAAGCATCTGCAGAGGAGTAATCGACAGCCGCGACATAATTTATTATTGCTCGGTAATCGCGTTCTTTTTGTTTTTAAACGCAGAATCGCTTGAAAGCAGAAAGTGGGAATGAAAATGAAAAAAAATCTTAAATTTTTGACGATAGTTTTTTCGTTCATTGTTTTTGGATACGTTGTAATTATCAATGTTTTGTCTAACGATTTTTTCGGCAGAATTGATTTGACGCAAAACAAAATTTATTCAATTTCAAATGTTTCAAAGAATAAACTGAGGAATCTTAACGACCTGATAACATTAGAGCTATACTTTTCGGATAACCTTCCGCAAAACTTGAAAAAAGTCCAAAAAGATATTAAAGACCTTACGGACGAATTTAAAATTTACGCCGGAAGAAACATTAGGATTGTCTGGAAAGACCCGCTCAAAAAACAAAGCGATAAAGACGACGCAATAGCGCTGAACATTCCGGCAATCCGCGTACAGTCGATAGAGAAAGACAAAGTTCAATTCGTTGACGGGTATATGGGGATTGCAATTCGATACGCAGGAAAAAGCGAGTCGATTCCGCTCGTTCAGGCGACCGACAATTTTGAGTACGAAATCATTCAGCGTATTATTCGCCTATCTGCGCAAAAACTTCCGATTGTTGGAATCGTAAAAACCGATACCGCCGCGTATCTCGACCCGCGCCTTGCCGATTTTTATGTTATGGAAATTCCGGAAGACATTACTCATCAGCGCTACAAGCCGATTTTTCAGGCGCTTATGCCGACTTACAACTTGCAATACATTAACTTTGGACGCGACACGATTATCGATCCGGCAATTTCGACTATAATAATTCCTGGCGAAGACGAGGCGAGTTATTTTGTGAACCCCAACGCTATTTGCGCTATAGACCAATACCTTATGCGCGGCGGAAACGTAATCGTCTTGGCGCAAAAATTTGCAATAAATCTCCAAAAAAGTACAAATGCGAGCGTAAGTAACACGTTTTTATATAAAATGCTTGAAGAATGGGGCGTTGTCGTGAAGCCTGAAATGCTTATCGACGCTTCGTGCGGACAAATCAGAGTTCCCAGACAAGTCGGTCCTGCAATAATGAACGTTCCGACGGATTATCCGCTTATGGTTCGCGTTGCCGAAGACGGATTCAACCGAACTGTTTCGCCGCTTGCTTCAATGACACAGGTAATTTTTCCGTGGGCTTCACCGTTAGAAATCTCAGAAAATTTAGATACGGCTACAATCGCCGATACACTGATAATGTCGTCTCAATATTCAACGATACGCATACCGCCGTTTAGGATAGACCCGAATCAAAATTGGGAATTTTTCTTTGAAAAAGCTGCGGAAAACGGTACGCTCAAACGTTATCCGC
>JAIRUI010000098.1 GCA_031254455.1 Chitinispirillales bacterium
GTTTCAAGTTTTGCCGTCGGCGCTTGAACCGTTCTATTGTAGATAAACGGTCCCGTATTTTCCCACTTAACCGCGACGGTTCGTTCTGTTATTGAGAAAGTTTTACTTGTGTTCGCCAATTGAATATTGTCGTTAGGTGTTGTCAGTGTTGCCGTTGCAATATAATTATTACCAACGTTTGTTTGCTGTTCTATTACCGTAAGCGGCATGCTTGTTCCGTTCAATAGTGTAGCCGTTACCGTTGGCGACTGAGGTTCTCCATTCCACTCAAGTGTTAAGTTGCCCCAAATTACGTTTACTACCTCAATCCATTTGGCGTAGAGGGTAATATTAGCTGTAACTACGTCGGTTTCAAAGTTCCATGGTATTGTTAATGTGGCGTCTTTATACCAGCCGATAAAAGTGCAATTGGTTTTTGCAGGGTCTTTGGGTTTGTTGACTTTTGCACCCATTTCCACAATTATATCGGCAACTGCAAAACCTTCATTGGAATTAAATGTTACAACTCTTATTGCTTTCTGCGGGTCAAAACAAAATACAGTCGTAATTGACTTGTTTAATCCTGTGATTTTATCTTCTCCGGTAAAATAATTATTTCTCACATCTAATTCCTTCAGTTTGACATTCTTTGATACATCAAGAGCAGTCAATACATTGTCGTTGCAATACAAATATGTCAGTTCGGTATTCTTTGATATATTAAAAGTTGTTAATTGATTATAGGCACACCACAATCCGGTTAGTTTTGTATTTTTCGATACATCAAGTGCAATCAATTGATTGTTGTTGCACCGCAACGTTTTTAACTCGGAAAAATATTCTATACCGGCAAGAGAAGTTATATTTTTATTCGACACGTCAAGTGTTGTCCTAGTATTTACATCACTGTAATATATTGGCTCTCCAAATGCCTTATCAATTATGTTATACACTTCCGTCTTAAAATTCTGGTCTGTGAAATACGCAGTAATGTCTAACGTTTCCGGACTATTCTGCGGCGAAAAAAATAAATTTTTAGTAATTGACTTATTTAAGCCTATGATTTTATCTTCTCCGGTGAAATAATTGGAGTGGCAAAACAACCTCGTCAGCGCAGTATTCTTCGACACATCCAGTGTTGTCAGTTGATTGTCGGAGCAAGACAACGTCGTCAGGGCGGTACATCCCGACACATCCAGTGTCGTCAGTTGATTGTCGGAGCAATCCAACTCCGTCAGGGCGGTACATCCCGACACATCCAGCGTTGTCAATTGATTGCAGTAGCAATCCAACGTCGTCAGGGCGGTACATCCCGACACATCCAGTGTTGTCAGTTGATTGTCGGAGCAATCCAACGTCGTCAGGGCGGTACATCCCGACACATCCAGCGTTGTCAGTTGATTGCGGGGAACATACAACGATGTCAATCCTGTAAAGTATTCTATACCGGAAAAAGAAGTTATGTGCTTATATTTCATCGTAAGCTCCTTCACAGTATCCACATCCGTATCATATATCGGAGCGGGAGCGGTTTTATTTATCGCTTTATATACTTCCGCCTTAAAGTTCGGGTCGGTGAACTTATCCGTTATATCTACCTGTCCCATCGCCACAACTGCGGCAATCACCATCACCGACATTACTTTGAGAAAACCGTTTTTGTTCAGCATAATAACACCCCTCTGTTAATGATTCTTTTCTTCCATATCTATCTCTGGATCGCTTCGTTTTACCGTAATGACGAATGTAGTCGATAGCGCACAACACGTCATTGCGAGGAATATAATAACGAAGCAATCTATATGTCTTCCGTCATCCCATACGGCTTGCGCCGTATGGATATCGGATATTAGCCGAATCAAAAACATTATGAATTAAAGGAGAGTAGAACTTATATGCAAAAAACAAAAAGGCTGCTCTGCCGAAATTCGTGTTTTTTGCGTAAAACTATGAATTTTTTACCTGTGCTTTGAATAAAATAAACATAAGGTTGATGGGCAGAACAACCTAAGAAAGGATGTTTATACCATTATGTTTATTTTTACAAAAAAGTCAAAAAGCACTAATGAAAAGTCGGGTATTATTCCGACAATCCATAGTTTTACGCATCAATAAAATAATATTATGTTTTGGGTAGATATAACAGGAAAGTTGAAAAACGAGAAAAAATTAGCGTTTTTTGTATTTATATGTTTTTTAGCAATTCGGTATCTTTGATTTCCATTTTTGAAAAAGCAAACAATTTTTCGCCTAAATCTTTAAGCGACGCGCCTATATGATATACAGTGTTATCAATTATCAAAAAACGATCGTATATTATTTCAAAATTTCTATAACCTGTAAATCGCCCATAGATAGAAATTACGATAACATATTCCTAAAAGCATATAGAAAATTACGCCAAAAAACGCCCAAACCGCCGAAACTTTTGAGAAAATAGAGAAGTTGTTTGCAGAAAAAATTAATAATATCCAATTAACCGCCGTCCAAAAAAGCGGATAAATAAGCGAGAAAATAACCCAAACAATACAAATCATCATTGACACGCATTCCCAAACGCTTACGGCGGTAAAAAACGCAATAGGCGCGATAAGAAAGCAAAAAAACTTAAGAACGTTTGCCGTTTTTTCCATTTCAAAACGGATAAAAGACGCTTTTTGATGATATTGCAGAAAGTCCGAAATCTGTTCTTTCTTAAGCCGTTTAGACAAACTTTGTATTAGCGCAGCCAAATTTTTCGATTCGGCCGGAATGTGGATTTTTTGACGATCTATAACTATCGAAAACGATGAATATAGACCCCAAAACGACTTTTTGACGAAAGAAATTTCATTCGTTTCAAAACGAAATTTTTTATTTCCTTTGAAGAAGTTCCACGTATCTTCACCGTCGCATACAAGCGCGGATTTGTTTTTGTATGAGAAAAAACGTGACAAAAAAAGCGCAGAAATAAAAAAATACAAGATAATTATTGCAGAAATATTTAACTCTTTAATTATCAAAACTTGTTTATAATATCCGATTGCGAGAACGTAAACCAAAATAATAAGAAAAACCGTGTTAAATATAAAATTCTCCAAATTAGATAAATTTGTAAACGGCGTTTTTGATTTTTGAATCACCATTACATCATTACCTGACTGATCATTAAGTTTGCGGCAAGTATCATTACCGAAGCGGAAACCACCGCGTTTCTGGTCGATGCGCCGACGCCGACCGCGCCGCCCGTGGTCGTATATCCGTAGTAACAGCCCGTAAGTCCGGTAATTCCTCCGAACACAAAGCTTTTTACAAGCCCTATATAAACGTCGTTTATATTAAACATGAGCCGCATCGAATTGTAAAACGTTCCGACGTTAAGTCCGAAAGCGACAGTCGCAAGAATTTGAGAAGCGACTATCGCCGCTATAGAGCCGTAAACAAACATTGCCGGCGTCATTAAAAACGCCGATATTATACGAGGAGAAATAATATATTTTATAGGGTTAAGCGAAAGACAGGTCAACGCGTCCAATTGCTCGGTAACTTTCATAGTTCCGATTTCTGCGGCGACTTTCGCTCCTATTCTTCCCGCCAAAACAAGACCTATAAGCGTTGGTCCAAGTTCGGACAATACGACTTTCAGAACCATCATTCCCAAATATTGCAAACCTATCATATCTTTTGCCAAATAATGAACCTGCCAAGTCGCGATAAATCCCGTAAAAACAGAAGCCAAAAGCACTATGGGAATCGAACGCACGCCGACAAGCATAAGCTGTTGAGAAACAGACGAAATTTTAGGTTTCGCCAATAATCCCTGAGCAAGGAATTTCATCATTTGTCCAAATTCCGAAATTCCTTCCATTATAAATTTTCCTACGGATACGGCAAGCGTGTTGAAAAACGATTCTTTTTCAATAAGCATTACCTGTACTATATCGTTATTGCGCATAGACAGAAATTCTTCCGTATTTAACTTGTTTTCATCGTTTTTCACAAACAAACTCCGTACCGCGAGCGATAATCGTCAATTTTTCTTTTTGTATCGTCGTCAATTAAAATCTTTCCGCAAACTCGTCTTTTGTATCCGAATTCTACAATGTCGTCAATGCATACGATCGCTTTAGGCGTAATTTTATAATCTTGCTCAATAAGAGTGAACGCGCCGCGCCCGTCGCCGCCTTTCTCTTGTCTATCTACGCTCACTATAAGTCCGCCGACAGTTACGTTTGCGATGTTTTTTAGGATGGGGAGCGTTTCGGCGATTGAAGTTCCCGCCGTAGTGACGTCTTCGATCATCAAGACCTTATCTCCGTCTTTCAGATTATATCCTATAAGCGTTCCGCCTTCGCCGTGGTCTTTTATTTCTTTGCGGTTGAAACAAAATCCTACGTTTATGTTTTTTTTCGTCAGAGCGATCGCCGTCGTTACCGAAAGCGGAATTCCTTTGTATGCCGGACCGAAAAGCGCGTTATAATCGGAAAAATTTTTTGTTATCGCTTCCGCATAAAATTCTCCGAGCTTTGCAATCTGAGCCCCCGTTTTGTATCTTCCGGTGTTGATGAAATACGGTGTCTTGCGTCCGCTTTTTGTTATGAAATCGCCAAAAGTTAAAACTTCGCATTCTACCATAAATTCAATAAAATCTTGTTTATATTTGTCCAAAACGTTTCTCCTTGAACTAAACTTTTTGTCAAAAAATAATTTCTGCCTAAATAAACGGTTGACAGGCAAATAAAAATCTTATTATTTTCCCCAAAAACAATATTATTTAAACAAAAAGGAGTAAATTTATGTCGGAAACTTTGGAATTCCAGGCGGAAGCCAAGCAACTGCTTCAACTTATGATTCATTCTCTTTACAGTCACAAAGAGATTTTTTTGCGCGAGATTGTGTCAAACGCGTCGGACGCGTTGGACAAAGCCCGTTTTGAATCGTTGACAAACAATGCGGTCAAAATAGACATAGATTCCCTAAAAATAACCATTTCGGTCGATAAAGAAAACCGTCGGCTGACAATTTCGGACAACGGAATAGGAATGAGCCGCGAAGAACTTATAAACAACTTGGGAACTATTGCGCGAAGCGGTTCTAAAGTGTTTTTGGAAAATCTTTCGGGCGACCAAAAGTTAGACTCAAATCTAATCGGGCAGTTTGGCGTAGGATTTTATTCGGTTTTTATGGTCTCGTCAAAAGTAGAAGTTTTGACAAAAAGAATCGGCGAGGAAAACGCGTTTCGTTGGATATCGTCGGCGGACACGACGTACGAAATTTCGACGGCGGCGAGGGCGGAAAGCGGAACCGACGTCATTATTTATTTAAACGAGGGCGAAGAAGAGTATTTAGAAAATTGGAAAATTAAAAATTTAATCAAAAAATATTCTTCGTTCATAGCGTTTCCGGTGATGATGGCAAGCGACGATGAAAATAAAAAAGGTGAATTGGAAAAAATAAATTCGCTGAAACCGATTTGGGAAAGAAACGCAAGCGAAGTCAAAGACGAAGAATACGAAGAATTTTATACGCAGGCGTGCGGCGGGTTCGGCAAAGTTCTAAAAACGATTCATACAAAAGCCGAAGGAGCTATGGAATATTCGGCTATTGCGTTTATTCCCGAAAAAATTTCACCGTTTGAAATTTATAATCAGGAACGTAAACACGGTGTAAAATTGTACGTGAGAAAAGTGTTTATTTCCGACGACATAAAAGAATTACTGCCTGATTACTTCCGTTTTGTGAGGGGAATCGTTGATTCAAACGATCTGCCGCTTAACGTTTCGCGAGAAATTTTGCAAGATAATCCTATTATCGGTAAAATTCGTAAGGCGCTTTCCGGAAAAATATTTTCGGAACTTAAAAAACTCGCTCAAAACGACAAAGAAAAATATTCGGCGTTTTGGAAAGAATTCGGCGCAATTATCAAAGAAGGTTTGTATAACGATTACGAAAATCGCGAAGAACTTTTGGATATTCTGCGATTTAATTCAAGCGGCGGCGACAATGCGGATTATTTGACTTCGCTTGACGAGTATATTTCTCGAATGAACGAAAAACAGAAAGATATTTATTATCTTATAGGCGATACTTACGAAACGGTTCGTAAAAGTCCGCACATGGAATTGTTTCGTGAAAAAAATATTGAGGTGATTTATTTTACCGATCCGATTGACGAGTTTATAGTTCCCGCTTTGTTTAACGCAAAAGGAAAAGAACTCAAAAGTATCGCCGATTCAAAATTAGATTTAGGCGAACTTGACGGCGAAGATAAAACCGCCAAAGAGGAAAGCGAGAAAAAACTGAAAAAATTTATCGGACGCGTCAAAAATATTTTGAATGAAAAAGTAGCGAACGTCAGTATTACAACACGCCTTAAAGAAAGTCCGGCAAGAGTCGTAGCCGGCGAAGGCGAGGTCGGCGGTCATATGGAAAAAATGATGAAAGCGATGGGAAAGATGATACCGGATAGTAAAAAGAACTTGGAAATTAACGCAAATCATTCGGTAATCGACAAACTTAATTCTCTGTACGAAAAAGATCCAAAAAGCGACGATTTGCAGGAATGGGTCACACTCCTTTACGAGCAGGCGCTTATCGCCGACGGGAGTCCGGTTCCGGATCAATCGGCGTATATGCAGAGAATAAATAAATTGTTTGAGAAGGCGATCGGGTAGATATAGCGGCGTTACGAAGATTATAAAATCAGGCGTTTTCAAGAAAACGACATAAAGTTTTCTTTTTTGGTTTTAACGTTCGCTAAATAAAGCATAATGTTGTTGAACATATAGTATTTTCCTGCTGGAGCTAAACGGAGGAAAAAATGACCAAAGCATTACCTGAATACGATATAATAATTGTAGGCGGCGGACCTGCCGGACTTTCGGCGGCGGCGAAATTGAGCAAGACGTTTTCTGTCTTGTTAATCGAAAAAAATGAATTAGGAACGACTTTCGCCTCCTGGTATTCTTATTTGGATAGAGTAAAAGCGCAAAAATTGGATGACGCTATTGCGTTCAAAAGCGAACACATTCATTTTGTAGCGCCTACTTTGCAGCACAATATGAGAGACGATTGCGTGGTTTTAGATCATGATAAAACGCTGCAAATTTGGATAGATAGAGCTAAAAACAACGGCGTAAAATTTGTTCGGGCGGAGTTTCGCGGCTATTCACGAAAAAAGCAAGATTTCGTGACTGTAGAAACGACAAACGGAATTTTTACGGGTAAACTTTTGATTGACGCCTGCGGGGCGCATTCGCCGATAGTGCGTAAACGCAATTTGGTCAGACGCGTAGATGCGTGGGTAATTTACGGCGCAAAAATTCGCGTCAAAAATAATCTGCGTCCTGTCCAATTGGAATATTATCCGCTTAACGACGACGAAAATACTTACGTAGGTATTCATCCGTTTAACGAAAATGAAATAAATTTTTATGTTTTCATCGGAAAAAACGGTACTTTCGGCGATCCGCAGAAACTAAAACTTCGATTCGAAAAAACGCTTGCATCGACTTATCCGGACGCAGAAGTTATTGCACCGCTTTACGGCTCGATTCCATCGGGAATATTGAAAAAATACGCATTGGACAATGTTATTTTTTGGGGCGCTTCAGGAATGCTCAATCCAGACGGCTGCGGAATGGGATTTAATGAAATTTTGCGGCAGTTGGATACTTTCGAAGCGGAGATTACAAGAACTTTCAGAGCGAATCGTCTTGACGAGCGGGCTTTAAGACGAGTTGCGCTTGGGCTTCGTAACATAGAAACCATGCATTTCCAACGAATTATCGGAGCGTTTTCACTGTATTTCATAAGGTCGGAAGGACGTTGGGACGGCGGTGTGCGGTGGTTGAACGCTCTGGGCGGTCATAGCAAATACTGGATGCGTAACGAAATGTCGCTTTTGTGGATTAGAGACGCGACGCTTAAACTTCACAAAGCGGTTCCGTTCAAAGAGACGATAAAAATGATTCCGCCGAACGAATTACTGTTTATTTTTGAGCAACTTATACGTTTTTCGTTTTCTGCTATTTTCATAAACATCTTGCGGTTTTTCGGTCTCGCCAGAAGATGAAGAAATTGTTTTTATGCAATTTGGGCTGTTCAAAAAATTTTGTTGACGGCGATACGATTGCAGGTTTTTTGGTTAAAAACGGATTTGAAACAACTCAAAACGCCGCCGTTGCGGACGCGATAATAGTTAATACCTGTTCGTTTATCGAGCAGGCGACGCAGGAAGCGATAAATACGATTTTGGAGTACGCTTCGCAAAAAAAAGTCGGGAGTGAATTTATCGTTTCCGGGTGTTTTTCGCAGCGATACAAATCAAAAGTTGAAAAGAATTTTCCAGAAGTCGATTTATGGCTTTCGACGCAAAATTGGCGTGAAGAATTAAAAAAATTCTATAATTTTCAGGATATTACGAAAGGTTTTGAACGGATTTTGTCCGAACCGATTCACACGCAGTATCTAAAAATTTCCGACGGTTGTTCTCACAAATGCTCGTTTTGCGTTATTCCTCAAATAAAAGGCGATTTTAAGAGTGAGCCGATGGAAAAAATTGTCAAAGAAGCGCAAATTCTTGAAGAAAAAGGAGTTAAGGAAATAATTATAGTTTCGCAAGACACTTCTTTTTACGGAAGAGACATAGGCGTAAATCTTACCGTCTTATTAAAGACGCTGTTGGAAGCGACGAATTTTCGCTGGATTCGGACGATGTACTTGCATCCTAATTTCGTTGACGACGAATTTTTGGACTTTATTGCAGGAAATTCACGAATTTGTCCGTACTTTGATATTCCGTTGCAGCATATTTGCGATGAAATCCTTAAATCAATGGGGCGAAAACCGAAAAAAAGCGAGTTATATAAACTTATTGAAAAAATACGCAAAAAAGTTCCTAACGCGACAATTCGTTCTTCGTTTATAATCGGCTATCCTAACGAAAACCTAAAAGATTTCAAGGAGTTATGCGAATTTGTAAAATGGGCGGAATTTGACAAACTAGGCGTTTTCCCGTATTCGCCGGAAGAAGGCGCAAAAGCGGCAAAACTTTCGAATCGTCCGGCAAACAAAACCGTGCAAAAAAGGATAACTACGATTATGGAAATTCAAAGAGAAATAAGCCGGAAAAAACAGGAAGCGAAAATAGGACAAAAAATTGAGATAATCGTGGACGGAGTCAGTGAATTTCCAGAATATAATTTTGAATGTCGAAGCGTTGGCGACGCTCCGGAAGTGGACGGAAAAGTTTTTTTAACGGATGGAGACGCGGCTGTCGGAGATTTTGTTGAAGCCGAAATTGTCGATTGCGACGATTATGATTTGTTTGCGAAATTCGTTAAGAAAGTATAATAAATACGTCTTTTAACGACAAATTTATTTAACAATTCTATTTTTTTCTTCCAAAAAGTTATTAATCAGTACAAACAATTCGGATATTATTTGACTTTCCGCGACTTTTTTAACGGTTTGTCCTTTGACAAATAAAAGTCCTTCGCCGATTCCGCCGGCGACGCCGACATCCGCCTCTTTCGCCTCGCCCGGACCGTTTACGACGCAGCCCATAACGGCTACCGAAATGTCTTCTTTGACGCTTTTAAGTTTTTCTTCGACTTTTTCGGCAAGTCCGGCTAAGTCAATTTGAGTTCTTCCGCATGTCGGGCAAGCAATTAAAACGGGTCCTCCGCGAAGTCCGAGCGATTTAAGAATTTCCCGTGCGACGCCGACTTCATCGACAGGGTCGCCTGAAAGCGAAACTCGAATCGTGTCGCCTATTCCTCTCGACAAAATAGCGCCAAGCCCTGCGGCCGACTTTATCGTTCCGGTTTTTATCGTTCCGGATTCGGTAATTCCAATGTGCTGCGGAATATCGGTCTTTGACGACAAAATTTCACACGCCGCAATCGTAGAAACTACGTCGGTAGATTTTATCGACAAAACCAAATTTGTAAAATTTAGTTCGTCCATCATTTCTGCATACCTAAGAGCGCTTTGCGCCAGAGCTTCAGGAGTCGGACGCCCGTATTTTTCAAGCAAATCTTTCTGCAAACTTCCTGAGTTTACGCCGACGCGAATTGCGATTCCAGCCGCTTTTGCCGCTTCTACAACCTCTTTTGTACGCTCAACCGAACCGATATTTCCCGGATTTATCCGAACTTTCGCCGCGCCGGATTTTATTGCCGAAAGAGCCATCTTATAATCAAAATGAATATCGGCTACAATCGGAAGTTTCGTTCGTTTGACAATTTTTTCAAAGCCTTGCGCCGCCGCGTCGTCGTTGACGGTTATGCGAATGATTTCACAGCCCGATTCTTCCAGTTTGCGAATCTGCGCGGTTGTCGCCTCTACGTCAGCGGTTTTTGTGTTCGTCATTGATTGAATGGATATTGGATTTTCGCCGCCGATTTTTACGTTTCCGACAAATGCAACCCGAGTAAGTTTTCTTTGAATCGAATTTATCATATAATTTCCTTTTGTTTTTATCGTTAAAAATAATATTTTTCATCTATTACTTTAAATAAAACAGTCCTCATTGCATTCTTTTGTGTAAAAAAACTATTTTTCGGCGTGATTTAAGCGAAACAAAAACACTCAATCACCGCACTTTTTATGAGGACCGGAATTTGCTTAAAAAAATAAAAAATTATTACATTGCAATATTCGCGGTGTTTCTTTTTTCGGTCTATTCTTTTGCGCAAATTGAGTACGGAAGCGGAACATATAGAAATCCTTATGCCGATTTATACAGCGGTTCTCCTTTGCAGGAATTTCATGCGGACGTCTTGGACAAAAACAAACCGGCAATGATGAAAGACACTTTAATTGTTGATTTCGGAAATCGAAACGTTACGTTTTCACGAATTGACAAATTAACCGAAATGCCTGTTTGGCAATTTCATTATTCGGAAATTGAAGATTATTTGCGCGATATGGAAACACACGCCAGAAATTCGCTTTGGAATGAATATGTTCGCGAAAAAGGGAAATTCTCAAGAAAAGACAATTACACTAACAAATCCGGACTTACGTTTGCCGTTCCTGCTCGTCTTCCGCGCTGGGCGACAAGAATTTTAGGACAGGAACCGCCTAAACTCGCTATCACCGGCAGTCAAAAAATACTTTTTGGCGTATCCGTAGACGCGGACGAAGGAACTCGCGACAAGCCCGGGAAAAAAAGAGCGCAGGTGATGTTTCAGCCGACGAGCGATTTTAACATAAAGGGGAGCGTCGGTCGTCTTTTACATCTCGAAATAAACCTTAAAGGCAACGTTAAAGATTCCGATTTTTTTGATCAGGCAAGAGATCAGTTAAGCCAAGTGAAAATTCACTATCGCGAAGAAACGCCGGGTGAATTGGAAGACGATATTATTCAGGAAGTCGAAATAGGAAAAACTAATTTTCAAATGCCCGGTCAAGGATTGGCGGGATATTCTTCCGGCAGTAACGAAAATCTGTTTGGAATAAAAGTTCGCTCAAAATTAGGTCCTTTGGAATTGACCACGATTGCTAGTATAGAAAACGTGGAAACCCAGCATAAAACGATTAAAAGCAACGAACCGCGGACCGATACTATTTCAGAACTACAATACGCAAAAAATCAATTTTTCTATATTGACGATATTTATAGGCAAAAAGCGGAAAATCCTTCAACGCAGGCGCCGGAGATACTTACCGAAAAAATTCATGTATATAGAAAAGTGACTTGGAAATCTCCAACCGACGACATAAGATATGCTTATTATAAAGAAGGCGGAGAAGAAGCGCATGCTTTTAAGAAACTTAAAAGCGGCGTTGATTATACAATGGATTTGACAAGACAGGGAGTTATTCAATTTATGAGTCGGCTAAACGAAAGCGACGTTATCGGAGTAGTTTTTGAAATAGCCGGATTAGCATATAAAGGCGATACGACAATTAATAAAGTTGTAATAAACGACTCTACAACCGCAGACGCCTACAGGGATTTGTGGGTACTTAAAAACGGTTCTTCAAAAATAGAAAACGATAATTACAATTTGATGCTGCGAAACGTCTATTATATAGGAACAGGCGATGAAACGGATTTTACTTTGGACGTTCTTCGCAAATCGCTCGACGGTAAACAGAAATCGCAAAACGACGCGGGAGAATATTTTTCCGATATTTTGGGTTTAAGCGAAAACGGAACTATTTCGGTGACGAATCGTCAAATCTTTGACTTGGAAAACGGGTATATGTTTATTCCTCCGTTCAAAGCGAAAACCGGCGAAAACGCAAACTGGGTTTTTACGAATCCTAATTTAGGACTGTCGGACAAAGATTCAAACGTAAATTTTGACGCTTATGACGACTCAAAATCATCGGTTAAGGCAAAGTATAAAATTGTAACAAAAGGCAAAAAGAGAGTTGAGCGATTTAATTTGGATTTTGGCATTGTAGAAGGATCCGAAAAGCTTTCTATCGGCGCCGGCGACTCTCTTATCCGTTACACCGACTATGATATTGACTATGGCTTCGGCAGCGTAGTCTTGATTTCTCCGAAAGCGTTAAGCGCCGATGTTATAGAGTGCGATTACCAGAAAGAATCTTTGTTTTTACTTGATAAAAAAGTATTTATCGGAATTAACGGGAAATTGGATTTACCGGGAATCGGAAGAAATTCGTTTTTATCGACAACTCTTATGTGGCAGCTTATGGACGCAAAAAAAATGATGCCTAAAGTCGGTACCGAACCGTATAACAGATTTTTGTTCGACAGCAACTTACGGCTTGATTTCGCTCCTCATTGGATGACTTCTGCGATAAACTTAATTCCGTTTATAGAACGTGAAGAGCAAAGTTCTGCGGTATTCGACATTGAAACGGCGTATTCGTCGTCAAAAAATTCAGCGAAATCAAACGGAGAAGCGTCAATTGACAATTTCAGCACTTCGGCTAGAACATATTCTATAGGAACTTCGCATACAAATTGGTACAGAGCCGCTCCCGATCCTTATATGGCAAAGAATTTTGAAAAAAATCCACCCGCCTGGTTTTGGTATTGGTATGAGCCGGCAATTGGAGACAGTCGTACGGAAAGGCGCGAAATTTATCCTTTGGAGAATACTAATAATGCCGCTCAAACGTATTACGACAAAATAAATACGCTGAAATTGGTCGTTCAGCCGTATCCCGAAAAACAGGATTTGCGAAGCGGAATTTCATTGGACGGAAAGAAGCCGGAAGTTTCTCCGTATGCAGGCATAAGCCACGGTTTTTCAAACGCGTTAATGGACCGTTCGGAAGACAGGTATTTTGAGTTTTGGATTAAAGTGAAAGGTGAGACGGGGAAAAAACCCGCCGAAGGAATGCTTTTTATTGACTTGGGAAATTTATCCGAAGATATTTCAATAAACGGGGGGCCGCCCAATGGAGGTATAGAATATGAAACATACTCGTCGTACGTAACTGAAGCGACCGACCTTGGATTAGATAAAAAAAGAAACGAAGACGAGTTTTATCTTTATCCGAATTTCACTTCTTCAGGCAGTTTCTTTTGGGATACGCTCAGATATAACGATCCTCGTTTGGGTGAAGAATGGAGATTTGACCCGTCGCGCGACGACTATAAACTTTATGATAAAGATAATCTTGCGAACAGAAAATATGTAAACGGAACGCAAGGAAACGAAAAAGCGGACAGCAAAGACATAGACGGAGACGGTATTGTCATTTCCGCTATAGACGGCGGAGATTACTTCCGATATAAAATCGATTTAAAAAATATAAAAAAATCACCGTTTTACGATAAAACGCTGCTTGCAAACGACACAAATTCCGGATGGATTCACGTTCGTGTTCCTATCAGTATAATTCCGGATTCGATATCAAATAACAATAAACAAAATTTTGACGTGTACGGAAACCCGGACTGGAGAAGAGTTCGTCACTTAAGAATGCTTTGGACACAAATAGAACCGTCGTTTGATTTGCCGGGGCATTTGGATTCTTTGGAATTTGAAGGAATACAATTCGTGGGGAATACGTGGAAAGAGCAAGTAAAAGACACTTCAGGATTATCCGGATTGGTCGTGGCGAGCGTTTTGGACAGCCGATCAACGCTTGGATACACGTATCCGGCTTGGAAGCATCGCGATTCCATAAACGGAGAACAGGCGACCGATTATACTCTTCGTTTAGAATTTACCGGCGTTCCCGCCGATAGCGTAGTTTTGGTCGGCAGAGATTTTGAAGAATCGCAATCAATGGATTTATCGCGGTATCGGGCTGTAAAATTTTGGGCAAAAGACATAGCGGGTAAAATAAATAATTTTAACGATAATTGGTTCGTTTTACGATTCGGGAACGATGCAAGCGGTTATTATGAGTACAAAACAAGGCGGCTTGGCGAAAATGTCGGCTGGGACGGCGAAGGGTTTGCCGTAAATTTGGACGACTTGACAAAACTTAAAATTTCGTGGTTTGACAAATACGGCGAAAGAGATACGTTAATTAATACCGTTTCAGTAACTGAAAACGGCGACTCTTTGCGAGTTTATTCGGAAACCAGAATTGCGCCTTCACTTTCTAATGTTTCTTGGATTGCGTTCGGAATTCAAAACGGGTCGAATATTTATTCCGGCGATGTTCGAATAAACGGATTCAGGGCGACGGGGATCAGTGATTACAGCGGCTGGGCGTTACGTGCGTCAATGAAACTAAATTGGTCGGATTTTATTGAAAATTCAATGGATTTCAAATATACCGATGCGGATTTTAGAAGCATGTCGGACGATATACACAAAGAAAGCAGTGCGCGTATAAGTTCGGGGTTGGGCTCAAAAATACAAATAGATAAATTTTTGCCCGACAGATTAGGAGTTCAAATTCCGTTAGGCGGCAACATTGCCGCTTCGATGCAGCGGCCGCAAATGCGTCCTAACAGCGATATAAAACTTAATAACACGCGTGGAGAATCCGACGGATTAAGCGATATGCTTGGCGACTTTGGCAGAATTATTTCAAATTCAAAAGAAAAAGGCGAAATTACTTTATCCGAAAAATATGAAACACGCGGACGCAGTCGAAGCGCATATACCGGATACCATAAAAATAAAACTTCCGAAAAAGTCATTCCACGCTTAACGGCAGACAGAATAGGTATAGACTATCGAGTAAATTATCGGGATTCTCTTGCCCGCGCGGGCGAAGTTCCCGAAAATGAAGCGGATAAAATTCATCGTGAAGGATTTGAGAAATATCACGGAGAAATAAACACAAACCGGAATCACAGTATGGATTTGGATTATAATTTTTCTCCGTCCAAAAAGGTTATCGAAACACTTTCTTGGTCGCCGCTAAAAAATGTAAAAAATTTGAACCTTTCAAAAAAGACAAAAGGGATGTCGCTTAATTTACTTCCGGAAAGAGTAATGTTTGATTTTATGAACGTAAACTACCAAAAACGCGAAAAATACAATTCAATTCAAGATGTAACGGACACATCCGGACAGTATTTCCTAAACCAAAAACCCGTTGAAGAAGTTACAATGACGCATGGGTTTAATATGACCTATAAACCTATAAACCCTTTTGTTGCGATAAACTACAATTTGGGGATAAATCGAAACTTTGACAAATTTATAAAAAATTGGGAAAACAGCGGAATCGGTAATTTTGCAAATTCCGCTGTTTTCCGTATGGACGACCAATACCGGCAGTACAACGTACTTTTTAGCGAACAAAGCAGAAACCAAGACATAAAATTAGCCTTTACGCCTGAAATTACACGTTGGCTCACGTTTTCCGCAAACGGCGGAGGCGGGTATTCGCAAAACATGTCGTTAAATTACGACACTACGTATATGAATACCAGTATAAACAGTTCGTTTGATTTAAGCACGCAGTTTAATATTCGTCGTCTTTTTGAGGATTTCTCAAAAAGCGTTAAAAATAGAGAAAATTTTGCGAAAGGTCTTTCAAACATTGCAAAGGGGTTTGAGACGGTTGGATTTGACGGCATAAATTTCAATTACAGCGCAAGCATGAGTTTGAAAAATTCGCTTATGAATATAGATTATTTAGACCGCGGACTTGACGGCGGAAAATTAAATTATATGCTCTATTCTTTCGGACTTTTCAATCGCTCGTTCAGTGATTTTGTTACGGGAAATATGGACGACTCAAATGCGTTCGGCGGCGTTCAAACACGGATAGGAAATACAAATAGCGCCTCGGATAGGCGAAGCACTTCGCAAAACTATACATTGTCCACTTCGCTTCGCATCCCCAAGCCCGTAGAAATTTCCGTAAATAACATGTCGCTTGGCTGGACAAGAACTTATTCGATAACGCCCGAAGTCGACAGATTGGACACGGCGATAATTTTTCCCGACGTTAGGATTGGAGTGAGCAGTTCGGCGTTGGAACAACTTGATATAGTTAAACAAAACTTCTCTAATTTTCGTTTGGATTGGGGATACAATTATCGGCTTACAAACTCAAGAAGCGGAATGTTGTTTAGTAAAATAGAAAAGAATCATAAAGTATATTGGGGATTTTCTCCTCTTATAAAAACCTCGATACGTTTAAAAAAATTGGGTTTAGATTTTTCTTATTCTCTTGATTTGGGATTTGATTCGACAGAGGTCCGCGATTCGTCGCTTGTTGCAGACGAAGGACGTTGGATTGATACGTTGATGCGCAGTTCTCAAACAAAGACGGTTACAAATAATTGGACGGC
This sequence comes from Chitinispirillales bacterium, assembly GCA_031254455.1. Taxonomy (NCBI): domain Bacteria; kingdom Pseudomonadati; phylum Fibrobacterota; class Chitinispirillia; order Chitinispirillales; species Chitinispirillales bacterium. The sequence continues at coordinate 16,661 of JAIRUI010000098.1, forward strand.
GGGATATCACGTTGACGGGAAACGCGGGCGCACGATAAAGCTTTTCCGCGACCAAGTAATTGAAATAAAAGGCGACATAGATTATTCGCTTTCCATAAGATTAATAAAATCATACCACAGGTTCTATCCGCAAAAAAACAATAATACTTTTGAAAATGAAGATTATGACGATGTTTCAATAAATATTTATCCGCAAATGGCATATAAATTCACAAAAAACGTAGATGCGCGTTTATTTTATGAATTAAGACGGAATATTACGGGAAAGCAAGAATTTCTTTCTCATCACAGTCAGTTTGCGATGGAAGTAACAATTTCATTCTAAAAAAAGGAAAAATATGCAGGAAATACATGGACATAAAGTCACAATTCGCCACTTCATAAAGGAGATGCTTCCGCTTGCGATTCCCGTCGCTATGCACGAATTTTTAATATCGGCGGTGAATATCGCCGATACGATAATGGTGGGACAAATTAACGAAACCGCCATTGCCGCGGTGAATTTGGCAAACCAAATATTTTTTATTTTTATTCTTATGATGGTAGGCGTTACTTCCGGGTGCGCAATTTTTGTTTCGCAGTATTGGGGCGATAAAGACGTTAAAGGCGTTCAAAGAACTCTTGGGTTCACGCTTATTTTGACAATAATCGCAAGTACGATTTTTTCAATGTTTTCCATCGCTTTTGCCGAACAGATAGTTTCGTTTTATACGAAAGACGCCGCTGTAATTTCTTTAGGAGTGGATTATCTTAAAATAAACGGATATTCGTTTCCGCTTGTCGCCTTATCTTTTACTTATTGTGTAGTTTTACGCTCAACTCACAAGCCTAAACTTCCGCTTTTTACAACGACTTTTGCGCTTATAACAAACGTATTCTTAAATTTTGTGTTCATTTTTGGGAAATTCGGATTTCCCCGTATGGGCGTTGAAGGCGCGGCGCTTGCGACCTTGATTTCCCGTACTTTGGAAGTGGCTTTGTTGTTTTCGGTGATGCGTATAAAAAACTCGTTTCTTCTTGCGGGAATAAAGGATTTATTTACACTTTCGCAAGGGTTTATCAAAAAATTCGTCGCAACGAATTATCCGGTTTTTCTCAACGAAATGGGCTGGGTTATCGGCACTTCGCTGTTCAACAAAATCTACGCCGGAATCAGTACGCAGGCAATCACGTCGGTATGTATCGCAGACAATATTTTCAACATATTTTTCGTTGTATTTTTCGGAACAAGTTCGGCGACCGCTATATTAATCGGCAACAAAATCGGTGAAAACAAACTTTCTATTGCGCACGATTACGCGAAAATCGTCCATAAAATTATTCCCGTTATTTCGGTCGTCTTTGCGGTACTCCTTGCAGCCGGCAATAAACTGTTCCCGATAATTTACGGAGTTGAAAGCGAAACGCTGGAAATAACTTCGCTTGTAATTTTAGTGTACGCGTTTATTTTGCCGTTCAAAACGTTTAATCTTCACACTGTTAACGGAATTTTGCGCAGCGGAGGCGACACGAAATTCGCACTTGCGTTAGACATCGGCGGAATTTGGTTTGTCGGGCTTCCGATGGCGCTTTTAGCAAGAGACGTTTTGCATTTGCCGTTAATCGGAGTGGTAATATTTTTATTGTCGGAAGAAATAATAAAAACGGTTATCGGCTTTTTCAGAGTCCGTCACGGAAAATGGATAAATCGAGTTATTGAGTAATAATTAAAAATGTATAAACTATGTAGATTCCTAGAAATACGGCGCCTTCCCGTCCGGTAAGAATACGTTTGGTTAATATCGGCGAAAAAAGAATAACGGCGAGTCCGACCATTGTCAAAATATCTCTTAATAAAATCCCGTCAGCCGCAACGGGTCCCATTACTCCTACTACCCCGAGTATTCCGAGAATGTTGAATATGTTAGAACCGACTATGTTGCCTATGGCTATGTCGTTTTGTTTTTTGAAGGCGGCTATGGCGGATGTGGCGAGTTCCGGTAAACTTGTTCCTACAGCCACTATCGTGAGACCGATTACCGCTTCGCTTACACCCCAACTCAACGCTAAATCCACCGCACCTTTCACAAGAAAGTTTGCACCGGCTACAAGCAATCCAAGTCCTAAGATAATGAATGCGATATTTTTTATGCAGGAGTCGTTTTTTTTCAAATTATTTTCAATTTTTTCGCCGTTTTTTGCGTTGACGACGCTATAAACTATATAGCCGATAAATAAAATTAAGAAAACGACGCCTTCCCGAATTTGTACGGTGTTGTCCTTTAAAAAAAACCACACAAGCAAAGAAGCGGCGATAACGACCGGAATATCGAATTTGAACAACTGTTTTGAAACGCTTATCGGACAAATTATAGCGGAAAGCCCCAAAATTAAAGCCACGTTACAAATATTTGAGCCGATTACGTTCCCTATCGAAATGTCTCCCTTTCCTACAAGTACGGACTGAACGCTGACCACAAGTTCCGGAGCGCTTGTTCCCATCGCTACAACGGTCAATCCGACAACAAGCGGCTTTATCCCAAGACGAAGCGCAAGTTTGGCGCTCGCATCTACAAGCCAATCCGCGCCGAAATACAAAAGAGCGATACCTGCGATTAATAAAATATACGGCATAAAGACAGACATAAATATATCCTTTTTCTATCCTTTTTCAAAAAAATACTATATATCGTTTGCAAGTATGCCATATACGTGTATTTTTCATTCCCGAATTTTAGAAACTAGTATTATTGATAGAAAAGAAATATATAGCGGATTTTATTTTTGACTCTTTCAAATTTTTCCCATATTTATCATAACTATAAACTATTTTATAAATGCGAAAAATGACGAATAATATGGATTTTATCTCTATTATTCTATCTGCATCTCTGCTAAAAAGCAGGAGACAAACCGCCATATAGGCTGTTCTGTCTTCCTGTCTCCTGTTATATCTTGATGTAGGATAATTCGTCATTTTTCGCAAAAAAATATGAATTTCGGCAGAGCAGCCTTTTCTGATTTTTTTGCAGACAAGTTCTACTTTCCTCAGTAATTCATAATGTTTTATTTCTGCAATTGGTGTTATGCTTTTTGTAAAATTTTTAATTCAGGAGGTTTTGTATGCAAAACAAAAATAGGTTTTTGAAAGTAGCGGCGATGATTGCCGCATTGTGTGGTGTGGGGAATGCGGTAGTGCCGAATAAAACAGAAACCACTAACGGTCCTAAAACATGCGATAATCTCGCAGAAGTGGAAGTTTTTATTGTCGGTGGTGGCGGAGGAGGTGAAGGCGGACATAGTCGATATTGTATGCTTGATGAATATCAGGGAACCGGTAGTAGTGGTGGCGGTGGGGCAGCGACTTGGGCGAAACTGCGAGTGCCACAAGGCTCCACCTTTGAGATAGCAGTTGGAAATGGAGGTGCCGGAGGTCAATATCGTCATACAAAGTGTGGTGAAAATTGGGGTAACGGGTTAGATGGACAATATGGTAGAGAAACAACTGTTGAATTCACATTTTCGGCTGGAGATATAACAAAGATTATTGCTGGTGGTGGACATGGGGGAGGATTTGATGTTGGTGGTGAAAATATGGACGGTGGCGGAGCAGGCGGCACACCAGGTATCACAAATTACACAAGAGTAATTGACAGTAGAGGCGTTAGTGGTAATCCTGGCAGTAATGGTCAAAAAAAAGGTGATAACCAAAATATTACAGGCGGCAACGCAGGATCTTTAGAAAATTTGGCAAGTGTTTATCTGACTTCCTTTGGCGGAGGTTTAGGAGGAAAGAAAAATAATCCTGCCCGCGATCCTGGTATAGGCGGTGGTGGTAATGCTCAGTATTATAATGCTAAGGGTGTTGATGGCGGTATAGGTATGGCTTTGGTTTATGTTACCTACTTATGGAATGTAACATTTAACAGTAATGGCGGTTCGCCAAATCCGAGTACAATATCTGAGATTCTCAACGGCACCAGAATCATTGAACCAAGCAAACCTGCTAAAGAGTACCATGTGTTTAACGGATGGTTTAAGAATCCTGACTGCACAGATAAATGGTATTTTGAAAATCCCGTAACACAGAGCATGACACTCTATGCGGGTTGGCTTGATACCCGTTATGGCGACACATTAGGAGTTCC
>JAIRUI010000099.1 GCA_031254455.1 Chitinispirillales bacterium
ATTGAACACTATGCCGGATTTTACTGTGTTACAACTTCCACAATGTCTGCAATTCATAACTCACCTCACAAAAAAACAATACAAATATAATAAAAGGTATAATCAATTAGCAAGCCCTAGTTGTTGCTAAATCTTCGTAATCATAATACTATTGAATATCTTGGAACTTGGGAACAGTTAAACAATCCTAATTTCAAACCCCTCGAAATAAAAAAGTTTATACGTTTTTTTTCCACTCAATTCCGTCAATCGCTTTATCGGTAATCTTGTAACCTCTCGCCGAAACGCCTTTTATAGAATAATCCGGAATTTTACAATGTTCCGCAGTTTTTTTCATTTTGGGAATATAAACCAAATTCACGATAAACGTCCCGTCGGCTTCCGTGGTAAGTTCTAACAATTCACAGTTTTTGTCCGGTAAAATCGAATATTCTTTGTTATTCATCGTTTTTTCGATTTTGAAACGCTTTATATATAAAACTCCGTCCGAATTTTTATACAAAGCGGTAAATACGACATTTGTCGCCGCAACTTCCGCCAATTCGATAAAACGCACTCTGTAGCCGACAAATATTTTTTCTGGAACGTCGATAACCTTATAAGTTCCATTTTTGTCAATATATATAATTTTGTCGTAAACAGAAACTTTGCAGCGAATAGGACCTTCTTTTAGTTCATATCCCAAATAACCGTTATTTCCGTTATATCGCAAATCCTTATCGCGAATAGCCACATCTTTTGCCGACACTCTGTCCATTTCTAAAATTTCGGTTTTTCTAGGATATAAATGCCCGTACTTCTTATCTAAATTTTCAACCCAGTCGATTGCGTAACCGACAATGTTTTTAAGCAGTTTTTCGATTTCCGACAGACGCTTTTTAATGTCGCTTATCTCTTTTTTATTTTTTTCTATATCGTAAAGTGAAATTCTGCGAATCGGAATTTGAAGAAGACGTTCGACGTCGTCGTCGGTAATTTCCCGTCCTACTTCTTCAGTAAACGGAATAAAACCGTCTTTTACCGAATTGTTTATTTCTTTTTGCGTTTTCATCTCTTCGATTTTTTTGTAAATTCTTTCAACGACAAAGATTCTTTCTATCGTACGCAAATGCAATTTTTGCGTCAAACTGTATTTTTCAAGATTTAATTCCGCTTCAAGTATCTCTTTTAACTGCTCTGCGCTGTCTTTTACTACTTCGCTTACCGTCATAACTACCGGATGATTTTGTTTTATAAGAAGCGAATTTACGGAAACCGATTTTTCGCAGTCGGTAAAAGCATAAAAAGCGTCAATAATTTCGCTTGCGTAAAAACCGCGTTTAAGTTTAATTTCTATTTCGACCTTTTCGCTTGTAAAGTCGGTGATTTTGCTCACCATAATTTTATTTTTTTTCGCCGCCTCGTCAATCGATTTAATTAACAAATCGGTTGTAATGTCACAGGGTATTTCTTTGATTACTACGGTCTTATCGTCAATCACTTCTATTTTTGCGCGCGATAAAATTTTCCCCACCCCATCCTTATAATCCGAGACGTCTATGTATCCTCCCGTCTGAAAATCCGGATATAATTCAAACGGCTCGTTTCTGAGCGCGGATTTCAGCGCCGAAAGCACCTCATGAAAATTATGCGGAAGAATTTCGGTCGCCATTCCTACCGCAATCCCTTTCGCCCCTAAAACAAGCGCGACGGGAATTTTTGCAGGAAAATACATCGGCTCGTCCTCGCGCCCGTCGTAATTCGGTTCAAATTGCGTAATTTCCGGATTGTATAAAATCTCTTTGGCAAGCGGAGTGATTCGGCATTCAATATATCGCCCGGCGGCTGCGCCGTCGCCGGTATAAATATTTCCAAAATTCCCCTGCTTTTCAATAAAAAGATTTTTGTTTGCAAGAACGACCAGCGCTTCAAAAATTGACGCGTCTCCGTGCGGATGAAACTTCATCGTCTGCCCTACAACGTTGGCTACTTTGTGAAATTTTCCGTCGTCCATTTTGAATAAAGTATGTAAAATCCGCCTCTGTACTGGCTTTAACCCGTCTTCGACGTAAGGAATCGCTCTATCTTTTATAACATAAGATGCATATTCAAGAAAACTCAAATCATATAAATCTTTAACGTACGCCATTTCGTTTATCCTCCAATACTTACAAAAATAATTTTTGGATATCGAATGTTCGAGAATAATGAATAAAAAATAAAATTTCTTTTTTATTCCGTTTCAAACTTTGAAATAAATTATTTTCATGAAGATTTAATTTCGAATTATTTTACAGCGTTAAAATAAAGAGGTTATTATGAACGTTTTATTTATTGCGTCGGAAGCGGTTCCTTTCGCCAAAACTGGCGGGCTTGCCGATGTTGTTTCTTCTTTGGCGGCTTATTTGCAGACAAACGGGCACGATGTCAGAGTGGCGATCCCGTATTACAAGGCTATAAAAGAAAAAAGCGGATATACAGACGATAAATTCAATGTAAAACAAATTTTGGGCTCGTTTTGCGTCCACATGGGAAACGCACAGGAACAGTGGTGCGGATTGTACGAGACGATAGGATTCGGCGACGTTAAAGTTTGGCTTATAGAATCCGACAATTTTTTCAACCGCGACGGGCTTTATCACGATAAAAACTACAATGACTTTATCGATAATCCCAGCAGATTTGCGTTTTTATCCAATGCGGCGATTCAAGCGTGTATAGACGTTCAATTTTCACCGGATATCGTTCATGTACACGATTGGCAGTCGGCTTTGGCGCTCGCATATATAAAAACGTGGTATTGGAACAACCCAGCTGTCGCAAGAGCGGCTGGGGTTCTTACGGTTCATAACGCACAGTATCAGGGAAATTACGACAGAGGAAATTACAGTTATATGGGATTCGGATGGGAACATTGGACTTCGGATAAATTTGAGGATAACGGACGAATAAATATGCTCAAAGCCGGAATAAGCTTCGCCGACGCCGTTAATACCGTAAGTCCGACGCACGCAAAAGAAATTTCTTCTCCTTATTCGGAGTTTGGGCTCGCGCCGTATTTCAACGCAAAAGGAGAGTACTTTTGCGGAATATTGAACGGAGTCGATTACAACGAATGGAATCCGCAAAAAGATACATATATAAAATCACATTTTTCGTCAAAAAATTTGACTGGCAAAACAAAATGCAAAGAAGATTTACAAAAAAGATTTAATTTGGAAATAAATAACGATATTCCGGTTATCGGAATAGTCGGACGTATGGCGGCGCAGAAAGGCTACGACATTGTGGCGCCGGTTTTAGAAAAAATTTTGTGCGAATTCGCCGTGCAATTAGTTATAGTAGGTAGCGGCGACAAAGGATTGGAAGGATATTTCGGCTGGCTTCCGTCAAGATACGGTGGAAAATTTGGTTCGTGGATAGGATACAACAACGAAATGGCTCACATAGTCGAGGCGGGTTCGGATATGTTCTTGATGCCGTCTCGTTTCGAGCCGTGCGGACTCAATCAAATGTATTCTTTAAAATACGGAACGCTTCCGATTGTCCGCAGAGTCGGCGGTTTGGCGGATTCGGTCGACAATTACAATCAAAACACCGGAAACGGAACCGGTTTCGTGTTTGACGACGCGTCTCCACAGGCGATTTACGGTACAATCAAATGGGCGGTAGAAACGTGGTATGATCGCAGAGAACATTTCATAGGAATGCAAAAACGAGCGATGGAAGTTGATTTTTCATGGGATGTCGCCGGAAAACAATACGTTGAGTTATACCATAAAGCAAAGGTCGCCCGCGCCGAATACGACAATAAATTCATTAATAACAAGAAAAAGAGAGCGGAAAAGTGAGATGTGAAAAAAATAGAACCGTTGCAATAATTATAATTTTCGCTTTTTTTGAAATTTACTCACAGGTAAGCGCCGCCGCATTAAGCGGCATCAATCTGCCGGACGTGTACACTGGAAAAACATCGCAGCAACAGCAAGTCAATTCCACGTTAAATTTGCAAACTACGCAGAATATTGCGACGGACGAAATTCAATCCGACATCTTTTATTATCAAAGCGCCGAATCGTACATTGACGAAAACAATTACTATCTGGGAAGCGGCGATGTTCTTAAAGCGGTTATTTGGGCTGTATCGGAAACAGCGCTAAATATTTCCGTCAGCGGCGAAACCTGTATTATTCCGACAGTAGGGGCGCTTGACATCGGTTCTATTCCGCTCAAAGACGCAAAAGAAAAAATTGCTCAGCTTATAAAAAAGAAATACAAAGCCGACAGAGTCGATATTTTTTTGAGTAATGTGAAGAATGTAAATATTCAAGTACAGGGACAAGTCGCAATACCGGGAAACCACACCGCCGCCGGAAATATGAGCGTTTCGGCGTTCATTGAATACATAGGCGGAACAAGTCTTGACGCTAATTTGCGCGAGATTAAACTTATACATCCAAAATACGGAACGCGAGTCGTGGATATTTTGAAATCCAACAGAATTATCGGATATTCGGAAGAAGTGATGCGAAACGGCGACAGACTTTTCGTCCCGCGAAGAGATCTATTAATTTCGATAAACGGGGCGGTACAATACGGCGGAAATTACGATTTTGTCGATGGCGACAAACTTTCGGACATAATAAATATCAGCGGCGGAATTTTGGCTTCGGCGGACAGTTCGCGAATAATCGTCACGAGATTCGTCGGCGAAAAAGACACAACCGTGAAAATCACGGTAAATCTCAAAGACGCGGATAGTTTCGCACTCGAAAAAGACGACATGATAACGATAAATAGAAAATCCGAATATCGTCCGATTCGTCAGGTGGAAATTTTCGGTGAAGTGTGTTTCCCAGGCATTTATTCTATCATAGAAAACCAAACCCGCTTGATTGAAATTATCAAATTAGCAGGAGGACTTACCGATAATGCGTTTTTAGGCGCAAGTAAAATTATCCGCCAAAATTTTATCGACGCGGGTGAAAACGAGCGTCAAAAACTATTATCCGCCAATGGAAAAGTTTTAATTTCTCCAAGCGAAAGCAACTATTTGAAATACCGGACGGACGCACGCACGAAAGTAAGCATTGATTTCGCTAATTTGCCGGACGAAAATACCTTAAAAAACATTTTACTTCACGAAGGCGACAAAATAATAATCGAAAAAAAATCTGGAACCGTAAATGTTATGGGAGCGGTTGTGCGTCCAGGGCTTGTACAGTTTGACGAAAACAAAAAATTTGACTATTATGTCGAGCAAGCAGGCGGATATAAGTCCGATGCGATAAAGAAAAACGTCCGGGTAATTAAAGCCGGAACGGAAGTTTGGCTTCGTCCCAGTCAAGTCAATAATATCGAACACGGCGATGCGATTTGGGTTCCGGAAAAAGATTACGTGTCAAAAATGGAAACACAGCAAAGCGTATCAATTGCGAGCGGAGTTCTGAGTGTTATCGGAAGCATTGCGACCGTCGTAACGGCGGCAATAACCGTGATCTCGTTTGTTCAGAAAGAATAGGGTTTTAAAAATGGATAATGAAGTAAATTTGCTTGACTTATTAATAATTTTAGCAAAACAAAAAACAAAAATTATAGTTTCTGGAATAATTATCGCAGTTACGGTATTTGCAGGGATTTCGTTTTTTCCGAAATATTACAAATCACAAGTGGTATTTTTGCCGCGTGGAAACTCTTCCTCAATGCTTACGCCGTTTTTAGGAGGCGTTTCGATGAGCGATTTCATAGGCGAGAATCCGTTTTCTAAGAGGCAATACATTGAAATTTTAAATTCACGCCATATTGTAGAAGCGACAATAGAAGAATTTGACTTAATTAAATATTACGAACAACATAAAAACAAAATAAATCCGCTTGATAAGACGATTAAATTATTAAAAAAAGATATTAAAATCGACATTGAGGAAGAAGGCGGTTTGGGAATTACCGACGTTTTATCCATTTCGCTTTCGGTTTCCAACAAAAATCCGCAGACCGCCGCCGATATAGCCAATTTTATGATAAAAAAATTGGAGGAAAGAAGCAGGGAAATTTATTCTCAAAGTTTTGCCGGCGCAATTAACTTTTTAGACAAACAAGTCGAAGAAAGCATCGTAAAATCGCGTAACGCCAACACGGAACTTGAGAATTTTCAAAAAGCGAACAATATTTACAGTTTACAAACGCAGATTGATTTATCGCTTTCGACTTACGCCGCAAACCTTGCCGAAATCAGTGTCGCGGAAAAGCAAATTGAGATTCTGCAATTGACGCAATCGTCTTCGAGTTCTTCAATAATTACTTTGAAAAATCGAATTTCCTATATGAAAAAGCAGAATAAGAAAATTGAAACCGACGGCTACGGAAGTATTTACCCGGGGTTAAGTAGCGTAATTGATTTATCCGACCAATACACGCAACTTACGCTGAATTCAAGAATGTACGAACAATTGAAGACGTTGCTTTTGCAGCAGAAATTGAATACGCAAATAAAAATGGAACGTGATTATTCTACGATTTACGTTATTGATTACGCCCGTCCGGCGCAATACAAATACAAACCGAAAAGAGTCAAATATTGCATCATTGTTCTGGCTCTTTGGTACGCGTACTTAATTCCTTCAATAATTATCAAAGATATTTTTGAAAAACTTCCGGAGAACGATCCGACAATACAGAAAATTACCGAATTCAAAAAAACGCTGAGTTTCGGAAAAAAAAGATAAAATTTTTATTTTTTTCTTGACAACGATGATTGCGTTAAACTATTTCTCTACTACAAATAGAAACAAAAGGCGATTTATGAAAATTCTACTGATAGATAATTACGACTCGTTTGTGTTCAATGTGAAGCAATACATTTTGGAATTGGGGCACGAAACGATTTGCATTCGCAACGATAAAATTACGGTTGATGAAATCAAAGATCTCGGGGTTTCGGCGATTGTTCTTTCACCCGGTCCAAAAGCGCCGAAAGATGCAGGAATTTGTTTGGAAGTTATTCGAAAATTTGCAGGGAAATTGCCAATTTTCGGAATTTGTTTGGGACATCAGGCGATAGGCGAGGCTTTCGGTGGAAAAATTATTCACGCAAAAGAATTGATGCACGGAAAAACAGGAATTATCCGTTCGCTTAAAAAGGGAATTTTTGAGAAATTCGACGATTTCAATGCGACCCGTTACCATTCGCTTGCTATAGAACGCAAAACGCTTCCGGATTGTTTAGAAATTACCTGCGAAACCGACGACGGTGAAATTATGGGGGTTCGGCACAAAGAATTTTTGATAGAAGGCGTACAGTTTCATCCCGAATCCGTTATGACTCAGAACGGGCGCGAAATATTAAAAACTTTTTTTGACCGCATCAATTGCCCAAAAACACAAGAAATCGAGTTTGTTAAACCTAAATTAGAATTTTTTGATTTATTTCGTGAATTTTATTTGAATTTCGGCAGTGAAAACGTGTGCATTTTAGATTCCGCACGAGGTCCCGATATAGACCGCAACAACAGCGTTATCGGCTTGTTTGCAAAATTTGATTTGACGATTTACAAAGGGAAAATGAAATTTGAAAGTAAATACGACGAATTGAAAAACAAATTTGCGCAGGAGTTTTCTGATATTTATGATAAGCAAAGCGATGAATTTGTACTTGGAAGTTTAATTTTTTCGGATATTTTTGTTCGTCTGAAAAAGATTTTTGGGACAGAAAACAAAAATTTAAATTTCTCAAACGGTTTAATCGGCTACTTCGGATACGAATACGCGCATTATTTAGAAAAAATTCGACGCGAAAATATCGCCGACTTGTCAATGCCGGACGTACATTTGTGCTTTTATTCAAATTTGCTTATTCAAAATACAAAAGATAACTCCACCAGAATGATTTCCAACTACATTACCAACGATGTCGGAATAGAAAAATGCAAAATTGTGGAATTTATTGAACAAAAAGACTGTATTTCCTTTAGCAAAGATTACAAGATTAAAACCGGCGGCATTGAGAATTCTATGTCTGAGAATGATTTTTTCGATAAAGTGAAAATCGCTAAAGAATATATTTTTAACGGCGATATTTTTCAGGTACAACTTGGAAACCGCAAGAAAATTACGACAAATGCCGCCGCAATCGACATTTACAGCAAAATCCGCAAAAATAATCCGTCGCCGTATATGTTTTTCTGGGAAAGAAACGGTTATTGCCTCATAGGAAATTCGCCGGAATTACAACTAAAAGTTGAAAACCAATATATGGAAATCCGCCCGATTGCCGGAACAAGCAAAGGGAAAGGAAAAAACGAAACCGAACGCAAAAAATTACTTGACGATTTGATTTCAAGCCCGAAAGAGCGCGCGGAACACATTATGCTTGTCGATTTGGCGAGAAACGATATAGGAATTCACGCCGAAACAGGAAGCGTAAAAGTTGAAAAACTATTAAGCGTCGAAGAATATTCAAACGTATTCCACATCGTTTCAATCGTAAGCGGAAAGATACCGCCGGATTGCAATAATATGAAACTTTTTGAAGCGTCTTTTCCAGCCGGAACGCTGACCGGAGCGCCGAAAGTTAGAGCGATGGAAATTATCCAGGAATTAGAAAACTATGAGCGCGGAGTTTATGGCGGAGCTTTCGGATTTTTTGATTTTAACGGAAATATTTTATCGTCTATCGCAATACGCACTGCGATAAAAATCGGCGAAAACGTATATTTCCAATCGTCGGCGGGAATAGTTGCGGATTCAAATCCAATGGACGAATGGAATGAAACACAATTTAAGACGGACGCGATAAAATCGGTGATTGAGGGGGAATAATGGAATTTTTAGAGAAAATATTAGTTCAAAAACGGCTTGAAATTGCAAAAATGACGGATGAAACGCCAAAAGAATTGCGAAAAACATATTCGTTTGTACAGCATTTACGAAAAAACGGCGAAAAAATTCAGATAATCGGCGAAGTTAAGCGGGCATCGCCGTCGCAAGGGGATATAAATACGGGCGTCAATATTGTCGAGCAGGCAAAGATTTACGAAAGATCAGGAGCGGCGGCAATTTCGGTTTTGACGGATGAAGTGTTTTTTAAAGGAAATATCGACGATTTACGCAATGTAGCGGCGGCGGTAAAAATTCCCGTACTTAACAAAGATTTCATCTTAGATAAAAAACAAATAAATAGAGCCATAAATTCCGGTGCGACAATAATTTTACTGATTACAGCGGCTCTTAAAAAAAGCGAATTGGAATTTCTGTATAATTACGCAAAAAATTTAGGTTTGGAAATTCTTGTCGAAGTGCATAACTTAGAAGAATTGCGAATTGCCGAAAGCATAAACGCCGAAATTATCGGCGTGAATAATCGAAATTTAAAAACTTTTGTCATAGATTTGCAAACGAGCGTAGATTTGGCAAAAGAATTTTCTACGAACGCCGTTCACATAAGCGAAAGCGGGATGAGAACCGCAGACGACGTAAAAATGATTTGCACTCAATTCAATGCGATTTTAGTCGGTGAAACACTTATGCGTTCTGAAAATCCTGCCGAAAATATCGCCGAATTTAAAGTTTTAAGATAAAAAGAGTCTTTTTAGATGAAACCGACGTACATGATTTTCAGAAATTTATCTTATTTTTTTCAAATTGTCAGAGTTGAAAACGCATTGATTGCATCTGTCGGAATTGCGCTCGGATGGCTTTATTGCAATAACAGTTTACCTGTAAGCGATTTGTTCTTTAGGGTGTTAGCCGGATTTTTCGCTCTTGGCTATGGAAATATTATTAACGACATTTGCGACATAAAAACCGACAAAATTTCTCATCCGAACCGCTTGCTTGTTTCTGGGGAAATAACTTTGAGATTCGCTGTTATATCCGCGATTATCTGTTTTGTTTTTTCGATACTTGCAGGATTCTTTTCATCTTTTGAATTAGGTATGGCGACACTTATTCCAATTTTTATTCTGACGCTTTATTCCGCCAGACTTAAAGGAACTCCGTTTATCGGAAACTTTACGGTCGCTTTGCTTACCGGATACACATTGTTTTTCGGCGGGTTTGGCGACAACGCGACAAAAATATTGTTTCCGGCGATTTTGGCGTTTTTGTCTAATTTTGCAAGAGAAATAGTTAAAGATTTGAATGATGAAGAAGGCGATAAATCCGCCGGATTAAAAACTACTTCGTCTATTTCTTTAAGATATGTAAAAGCGGTTATTTATCTGCAATTTATAGCGTTTATTACTATTTCTTTCTTACCGTATTTTATGAACATGCTCGGAAAAACATACTTGCTTATTAACGTTTCTTTTATTGTCGCGATACATTTTTTATACATAAAGTACTTTAATGAAAAAAGATACAAGAAATCGGCGAACGCGCTTAAAATCCAAATGATTTTAGGACTTTTTGCTATAACCGCCGACTTTTTCTGGAATTTATAAACGGAAATTATTAATTACTTGTTAAATGCCAACCGGCATTGTAAGGACAAGGATATACTCTGAGTGTTATTCCACTTTCCAAATTACGATGATTCGCCGCATCAAACGCCTCCTCTTGCGAAGCGTACAAATTCTTTGCCTGCCCGTTTTTTCCTATGCAATAAGGACAATATTTCTTTTTATTAAACATCCTGTTTGCCTTCGTTTAAGGTTAAATTTTCATATTAGAAAAAGAAATTTATCTGTAAGGAAAATACGGGACTTAGAAAATAACTAAAACTAAACCGCAAAATTCTTTACAAGTACTGCATCTATTTCATTAACAAACTGCCAATCATTTTTATTCTTATTTTCACAATATAACATTTCAATTTTGCTCTTGTTATTTTCGGATAATTTACTTAAATCTAACATTTTTCCATTATTCAAATCATTAGGCTCAAATTTTTGTAGTCCGTTGCCGTATTCGCGACTATTGTCTTCAAAAATTTGTCGGGCGGTATTTGTCAACAGATAGGCAAACAATAAATTGATTGAAATATCTGAAAACAGATTTGATTGCGGATAAATGCAATGAAAAGTCGTAAGATTGGAAACATTGGCTTCATTGCGAACAAAGCGTAACCCTGTACGGTTAAAAACCGAAACCCAAATTGGCGCAGGCGTTCTCTTTTCCAATGAATACCACGGATTACGGCTTGCTGTTAAAAACTTTTTGTTAATTTCTTCCCGTTCACCTTTGAGCAAATATTTAACGACATTCGTGTTGTCAGAATTTACAGCATTTATAAGAAATACATTTTTATCTTTTTGTTTTAATTCCTCAAAGTCGGATTTAGTAAAGAAATTTCCCTGTACACCTGTAGAATGGCAAATACACGGCAGTAAATAATGCTCGTCAATGCCATATCTTCTGGCTTTTGAAAGATTAAACGAGAAATAATCATTTGCTCCGGTTGCAATACCTCTTACTACTTTTGCGTAAGTTGAAAACGGTATAAGATTTTTAAATTTATGTCCATTCTGCGGTTGATAATAAGTTTTCCATTTGCATTCAGGGTCGAGTTCAGAAAATGAATAACTATTTGAATTAGCAGATAATCTGGAATAATCGACAATCAGTTTTTCAATGACGTTTAGTTGAGCGACGGATTGTATATTTGTAAACTGTACCCTGTCTGTTCGGTTATCATTTGCGCAAAGAATTATTGAAGCAGTCGTCAAAGCGTCGTCAAAAACATTTTCTTCAAAATCAAAAACAATGATATGTCGCAATGTGCCTGTTTTGAGTAAATGAGTTTTAACTAACTTTCCATAATCCGAATTTAGAAACTCCGAAGGTATTATATAAGCGCATCGCCCGTTAGGTTTTAGCTGATATATAGATTTCAGCAAAAAAAGAGTGTAAAGATTAGTAAAACCGTTTAACCTGCATTTCAAATTTGTTTCTATTTCTTTTAAAACGTTTTTATTATCATAGTCGTGAAATTTGAAATATGGCGGATTACAAATAATACCGTCGTATTTATTTTGCCAGTCATTGTACATGTAATTCTCTGGTAGCAAATTTATTTTTTCCATTCCGGAAAATTCTTTTTTGGCTCTTTCAAGAATCAGGTTATCAATTTCAAAACCTTTGATTTGAACATTGCTTTTCTTTGATAGTAACACTCTTGAAAAGACGCCCAAGCCAAAAGCAGGTTCTAAAACTGTTTGCAAATTTTCATTTCCAAGCAACCATTCGATCATCAATTCGGCGACAGGATATGGCGTAAAAAATTGAGCGAATTTTTTACGGTGTCCCAATGGCACTGTATTTGAATAATCTGCTTCTATAGTAATTTTGGCGTTCATTAAAAATATTCGTTTTTAATTTCTAAAATTTTTTTAAGATTGTCAATATCAAGATACGCCGTTCCGCCCTTAAAAGTAACATAAAACAGCAATCGTCCCCTATCCATTTCTTTGCGAACACTCTTATGGTCGGGTTCGACAACTTTTGAGGCAATTTCGACACCTGATTTTGAATTGATTTTAACTGTTGTTTTATTTTGATTTTTTGTGTCCGATTCTACCGAAAAAATTACGCCGTCATTATCGGGATTAGAGATAATTTGCAAAATTTGCTCAAATGAAATACCGTAAACTTTATCAAAAAACACCTGAAAATAGAAATGCGGAACATTAAAAATTTCAATCCATTTATAAACCACTTTTATGTCTTCTACTTTTGGAGTTATGGAAAGATAATCGCGTTTCTGTATTTCTTTTATTGCAATTTTGAGTTGTTTAAACAGGTCATTCAATTGAATTAATCGCTCGCTTGACTGCCATCCCGGAACTTTGAAATCGGTAACGTTTAATGTTTTAGCGGTTATTCCATTCAGTAAATCAATGTAATTTTCCCGTGAATGATGCAATAAAATATCTTTGTATTCGACAAGGATTTTATCTTTTGTTTCCAATGCAATTTGGGTAAATTTTTCTGTCCGAAGTTGCATTGCTTCGTCATAACGGTCAATCAAGAAAGCGCTTGAGCGCACTTCTATGCCCGCAGTGGCTTTTTTGACATAATTCATTATTTGGTCGTGTGGAATACGGCTAATATCATAACCTAGATTTATATCAAAATTGGACTTTTCGAAAATCAACAAATCTGGACGTTTTCCGATTGTATCCAATTCATTTTGAAATTCCTGATAAAAGGTATCAAATCCTTCTTCCCCTGCAACTAAATCATCAGACTTACCATATTTTACTGCAATATAATTTTGAGAAGTTTCATTAATAGCACGTGTAATGAGGTTTTCCGCCCAATCACCCTGTTCTTTATTTGTGATAAAATTTGACGATGCTTGAGTAGGAGTACGTGCAATGTCTCTTGGTTGCGAAAAATCAACCAATTTCGCAGGTATTCCTTTTGTTAATTCCCTAATTTTTTCAAAATATGTCACAGTTTTCCTTTAATAATTTACTTTTCAACAAACAACTTTGTAAAAATATGTTCTGCCTGCCTAAAAAAATAAGATGGAAATTATATCTGAAAAATTTATAGTTTGATGAAGATGTATCTAATCTCCAAAACTTTATATTCTTTCACATCAACCTCTCGACGATTTTTCTTTATAGTATAACGCTCGCAGCGAATTTAAGACTGCCGCGACAGTCACTCCTACGTCGCCGACAACAGCCATCCAAATCGTCGCTATGCCAAACGCTCCCAAAACCAAAATCACTCCTTTTATTGCAAGAATCGAAACAATATTCTGCACTACTATTTTCCTTGTTTTTTTGGCGATAAAAAGCGCCGTGACAATTTTTGACGGCTCGTCGCTCATCAGTACAATATCGGCAGTCTCTACAGCGGCGTCGCTTCCGGCGGCGCCCATAGCAAAACCGATGTCGCTGACGGCGATTACCGGCGCGTCGTTTATTCCGTCGCCGACAAACGCAATTTTCCCAAAACCGCTCCTTTCGTTTTTGACTTTCAAGGCGATTTCTACTTTATCCTGTGGAAGCAAGTCTGTAAAAGATAAATCCGGCTGCAGTTTTTCGATTACATTCTCCGCGTTTTGCTTTGAATCTCCTGTCAAAACTGCGGTGAAAACTTTTAACTTTTTAAGTCTTTTTATCGTATCGACGCTGTCGGATTTCAATTTATCTGTTACGACAATATATCCTGCGAAACGCCTGTCTATCGCTATAAAAAATACCGCGCATCCTTTTGGAATATCACTGCATTCTATTTCTAAGGATTTAAGAAACGCAAAACTTCCGACAACGATTTTTTTCTTTTCAAACGATATACTTACGCCTTTCCCTGCAACTTCTTTGTAATCCGAGATTTTACCGAATTCTATTTCTTTATTGTAATGCGAAACTATCGACTTCGCAATCGGATGATTTGAAAAACTTTCGGCAAACGCGGCATATTTTAACAACTCTTCTTTTGAAGATTCGCTTACACAAACCACTTCTTCAACAGAAAATTTACCTTCGGTGAGCGTTCCTGTTTTATCGAAAATAATTGTTTTTACATCGTTAAGCGCGTCAAGAAAATTACTGCCTTTAACCAAAATTCCACGTCTTGAGGCGCAGGCGATTCCTCCGAAAAACCCGAGTGGAATCGAAACAATCAACGCGCACGGACACGAAACCACCAAAAAAACCAGCGCACGTCTTATCCATTCGCTCCAAACCGCGTTCGGAATAAAAATCGGCAAAATTGTAGCCATAAAAAACGCAATCGACATAACGATCGGCGTATAAATTTTTGCAAATTTTGTGATAAATTTCTCGGTCGCCGTCTTTTTTGCAAGCGAATTTTGAACCAAATCCAAAATCTTGGCGATTGTCGATTCTTTCTGCGTTTTTTCTACACAAAGTGTTATTAAACCGTCAATATTTATGCTACCTGACAAAGCCTGTGAGCCGGTTCCTACATATTTCGGAATAGATTCCCCCGTCAACACCGACATGTCAAGCGTAGAATTCCCTTCGACAATAACCGAATCCAAAGGAATCTTTTCGCCGGGTTTTACTATAATTTTAGCGCCTACGCAAACTTCTTCCACCGAAAATTTTTGCACCCCCCCCCTATCCGTTATTACGTTTGCGTAATCCTGACGAATATTTGCAAGAGCCGAAATTGATTTTTTAGACTTGGCGACGGCTGCGTTCTGTATCGACTCTCCTATCTTGTTAAAAAGCATAATCGCGACCGCTTCAGGAAAGGCGTTTATAAAAAACGCTCCGATTGACGCAACGCTCATCAAGAAATTTTCGTCGAAAAGTCTCCCTTTTTTTACATTCTCAAGCGTTTTAAGTAAAATATCCCATGCAAGTAAAAGATACGCCGTAAAAAAAATTCCAAATTCTATCCAATAATTAAAATTCCCGATTATTCCGACAACAAAAAGCCCGATTCCAATAAACGCAGGGATGTTAAAAAAGGAGTTTTCTTCATCGTTGCAGCAATCTTCTTCTTTTTCTTTCATTTAATTCTCCTCGTTTATGTGTGAAAGTCCGGTTTCGACGATGTCTTTTATATGCTCGTCGTCGAGCGAATAATACACGATTTTGCCTTTTTTACGAAACTTTACCAATTTTGTTTGGCGTAGCATTCGTAACTGGTGCGAAATTGCCGATTTTGTCATATTTAACAAAAATGCGATATCGCAGACGCACATTTCGGAATTGAGCAGCGCCGCAATAATTCTGATACGCGTCGAATCCGAAAACATTTTGAAAAAATCGGCAAGCAAAAACAATCGCTCGCAAACAGGCATATTTTGCGCAACGCTTTCTACGACTTCTTTATGTATCGTTTCACAATCGCATTCGGCAAAATCGTTTTCTTTGAAATCCATAAATCCCTCTTTTCTTGTAACAGTTGAACAATTGTTCAACTAATATAATATATGCCGATAACAAAAGGTAAAAAATATTTGTTTTTTGTATTTCTCACAAATATAAATATTATTTTAAAGATATTGGAAATTATGAATAGAATAGAAAGTTTTGGAATGACACAAGAAGAAAAAGTAAAATACTGGGTTGACTTAGCCGAAGAAGATTTGGCTGTCGGTGAAACGTTAGTAAAAAACGAGCATAATCTTTATGCCGTATTTATGTGTCATCAGGTAGTTGAGAAAGTATTAAAAGGGTATTTTAGAAGACACTCCGCCGTTCAGGCACGATTTTAGAGTATCTCGCTAAACAATCGGAGATTTATGATTTGCTAACCGACAATCAAAAATCGTTTATTAAAATGCTGAATCCGTTCAACGTGGAAGTCCGTTATCCTGATTATAAAAGAAGAATGGAACAATCCTTAACAAAAGAGATAACGCAAAGTATTTTTAGACAAACTGAGGAATTACTGCAATGGATGAAAAAAAAGATATAATTTCAATAGCAAAGAAATATTTGGAAACGGTTAAAGCAAGCGATTTCCCTATGCAAATAGAAAAGGCATATCTTTTCGGCTCATTCGCAAAGAGAAATCCTAATAAAGACAGTGATATTGACATTGCTTTGGTAGTAAATCACTGGGCAGGCAATTATCTTGACGTTGTTATGTCCGTCTGGGGATTACGCGATGACTTAGATATAAGAATAGAACCGCACATCGTAGTTCCCGAAGAAGATTACGCCGGATTTTTAACCGAAATTCAAAGAACCGGAATAGAATTGATATAAAACGCACTCACCTTTTGTATAAATCAAAATAAACTATAAACAATACTTTTGCATCCCTTAGAAAAAATACGCCGCAAAACGAGAAAACAAAAAATTTCTTATCTATAGAGTCTATTCAATCTTAAAATTACTTTTTATCATAAAAATAAATTATTTTACATATACCACAAAAGATGAATAGTAGGAATTAGTTTCTGCTATTTTCATCAACTTTTTTATTTTACAACAGGCATGAGCCACCTCTTTTAGGTTGTTCTGCCTGCGCCTGTTGTTTCTTTTAACGTTGGTGAATATTCATCTTTTGTGGTAAAAACTATGATTATTGGCAGAGCAGCCTTTCTTCGGTTTTACTACAGAAAAGTCGCTTCTTTCCCTTAATTCATAATGTTTTACTTGGCAATTAGTGTTATGCTTTTTTGTAAAATTTTTAATTTAAGAGGTTTTGTATGTTAAACAAAAACAGATTTTTGAAAGTAGTAGCGACAATAGCGATTGCCGCACAGATGGTATCGGCGGCGACAGACATCACCGCCAAATTCACCGACCAGAACTTTAAGGCGGTGGTGTATGAGACGATTGGGAAAACCTCACCGACTGCGATACTCGACAGTGATGTAAATAAAATTATGGGAATTATATACAATCTTCACCATCCTATTAATTCCACGTTACAAGCCGATTAAGGCTTAAACTTCAAATAAATACACTATTTGTTTTTAGCAGAAGTTTTGTTAAAGAAATTTCTGCTAAAATATTATTACATTTTACGTCATTTCGGCGTATTTGTAATTTCCAAAACTCCAAAAATAAAAGTTAATATTGAAAACTTCCATAGTAGTGAAAATCAACCTTCACTATTAAGGAGTATTCTTATGCCTAAAAAATTAACCAAAAAGCCAACTTACAAGCCAAACACGGCAATCAGTCTTTACGAATTGTTCAAAAGATTCCCTGACGAAGAAGCCGCTAGACGTTACCTTGAAAAAGATAGATGGAATGGCAAAATTACTTGTGGGCATTGTAATAGCCAAAGAATTGTAGAAACGCCGCGTAAAAACAAAGGTTACCACAAGGGATACTACCGCTGTAAAGATTGCAGAAAAGAATTTAGCGTAAGAACAAATTCTATATTTGCAGACTCAAATATTGATTTGCATATATGGTTTCACGCTTTCTATTATATGGTAACCGACAGGAAAGGTATATCTTCAATTGAATTGTCTAAAAAACTTGGCATTACTCAAAAATCTGCCTGGCACATGGAAGGCAGAATACGTGAAAGTATGGAAAAAGGAGTGTGTGATTTCTTTTTTGAAAGTATAGCTGAAGTTGAAATGGATGAAACCGGTATAGGTGGTATAGAAGAAAATAAACATCCCGATAAAAAATTGAGAAACGGTAGAGGTTCCGTTGGTAAAACTCCTCTTTTCGGCATAAAAGGAAGAAACGGCGGTAAAACGTTTATGCAAGTTGTTAAAGAAGTGAGTAAGGAAACTTTACATCCTATAATAGTTCAAAAAGTAAAACCAGGAGCGGTACTTAATACGGATCAAGCCACATGTTACTGCGGAATAGAAAAGCTGGGTTATACAAGGAAAAAAGTAAATCATAAGAAAAAAGAATATGTTAGAGGCAGTGCTTCGACAAACGGTATTGAAAGTGTCTGGGCAACGTTAAAACGCGGTATTCATGGCGTATTTCATCATGTTTCCGATAAACATTTACAAAGATACGCTAATGAGTTTGCGTTTCGTTTGAATGATGGGAATTGCAGATACGACACAATGGATAGAATTGACGGTATACTTGCCGGATGTTGGGGGAAGAAGTTATCCTATAAGATGTTGACTGGAAAAGTTGCATGGTAGAAAATGCAAAAAAACAAAGTTAATTTTTACACTTCCACGTATTTACAGTGCTAAATAAATTATTTTATCATCGCCAAAAAAGAAAGTTGTTGTGAATACTATAACCGTATTCCCTCAACCTGTGTTTTTATTGATTACTAAATATCAACGGTTACGACCTCACCCTGAGGTTGTTCTGTTTTCCGTTGGTGTTTGGTATTATCAACAGGTATACTTTCTTTTTTGGCGATTAGTAGTATAATGGGCAGAACAACCTCTCTTTCCTGGTACTTCTCCCATAAAATTAACGTTTAATCTCTAAAAGAGAGGAGTGTTCTTATGGGAAAGGTTTTTAAGGTCTTGGCGGCAATAGCGATTGTCGCACAAATGGTGGTTGGGCAAACACAGAATAATGTCCAGTACATAGACGGAAATGGCACGATGCAAACAGCTAACAATGTTACGGCTATTGATCCGTGGAATATTGAAACGATCGATAATTTGAATGGATGGTATCTTGTACGCGGAAAGTTGAATCGTATTAATACGTTCATTGTTTCAGGTACAGCACATGTTATTCTTGAAGACAATTGTAACTTGACAGTAACGGGAAGCAACGGAAATGCAGGAATAAATGTTTCAAATGGTAAAAGTTTAACGATATATGCCCAATCTACAAGTACAAGTATCGGTAAATTGACAACGAGCGGCAACGGAGGTGGAGCTGGAATTGGTGGTGGAATCAACGGCGTTAACGTTGGTACAATCACTATCAATGGAGGAGCAGTGATTGCTACAGGTAGTACACACAGTAATGGAGGTAGTGGAGGAAGTGCTGGAATAGGCGGAGGAAGCAACAACGGTGGTAGTAGAGGAGATTACGGTGGATATAATGGAGGAAGTGCTGGAAATGGTGGTGAAGGTGGAAATATTACCATAAATGGAGGAACGATTACGGCAAAAGGCGGTAGTGGCAGACAACACAATAGTTACAACGATGGATATGGCATGGGAGGTGGTAACGGAGGAAATGGAGGTAACGGAGCCGGAATTGGTGGTGGCGGAGGTAGTGGTGGTGGCGGAGGCGGGCAAGGTTTAAGCATGAGTGATGGTTTCGGCAATGGGGGTAACGGAGGGAATGGTAGCAATGGAGGCAACGGTGGGAATATCACTATTAATGGCGGAACAGTTATGGTAACAAATGGCATTGGCGGTGGCAGTGGAGGAAGTAAAGGTAACGCAGGCGGCGGTGGAGTTCAATTCGTTTTTGACGGAAACCAATACAATTGGATTTATGCTTCAGATGGGAGTGCAGGTACAAACGGCAATGACGGTGGTAGCGGCTCATTTATATTGAATGGTAACGGAGTAGTATTTGCAGACAGCGTTGGTGACAATAATGTAAATAGAAGGACTGGAGGTATTCTTTTCATTAAAAATTTCGGTGAAATTTATGGCAAAAACATTACACTTACCACTAATGTGAGCATTCCAGCAAATCATAATTTGGCTATTCCAGCAGGTGCCACCCTTACTATTTCTGCTGATGTCACACTAACCATTGCTTCTTCCGCAATGGTGAAAAACGATGGAACTATTAATGGTTGCGGTAAAATTGTCGGAAAAATTTTAGATAATCAGCCTGAATGGAATTGCAACGACACCCCTATTCATGACATCAAAAAATCTGATGGGAAATATGGAATTAAACTTGCAAACACAATTGTTTCCGACAAAGCCGAAATGAAAGTCGTTTTGCCCAATAGCGAGAAAGTTGCCGAAGCGAAAATTGTGATTTATGACAATATCGGCAATGTTGTGTTTGAGACACTTGCAAAAGACGGTAAAGCAACTTGGAATTTAACTAACAGTGCCGGAATACAGGTGGCAAACGGCACTTATTTGATTATTGTCGAGGCTAAGGGAAACAGTGGGAAAACGTATAAGTATTCGACAAAGTTAGGAATTAAGAGGTAAGTGTGGCGCCGTCATTGCTTCGCTACGCTCGCAATGACGGCACTGGGTACAAAAGCGGAGATGATTTTGTGTATGCTTCTTAAAAAATTTTGCGCCCAGCGATTTATCGCTTTAAAGGGTATTATACCCGAGCGCAAAAATTCTATCAAAGTAACGATAGCGTAAATTTTACTCCCCGCAATCGATAATCGATTGGCAAATTCCCTTGGGGAATTTCGCAGAGGTTGGGGGTTGGCGTTGGGGAAATGGCTGTTGGGAGTAAAACACAAGTAAAATGATTTGGTGTTTCTGGATTGCTTCGTTTCAAGTAGAATTTGTCTTTTTTATGTTGTAAATATAGTATATTTGATAAATAAAAATGAAGCGGAGATATAATCTTTGCATTTTAGGAAAAGGTGCAAACGTGCAAGTTGTTTTATTGCTTTTAATGTTTATTCCTATGACAGTATTTGCTCAAGGCGAACGATATGATCTATCGCTTGGCGACTATTATTATCCTAAATATAACACTCTTGACACTAATATTCCAAATTATACTATCGTCAAAGGCGACAATCTTTGGAATTTGGCTTTAAGATTTTATGACGCCGGCGTTAAATGGAGCTATATTTGGGAGCATAACAGATATATTAAAGATCCTCATTGGATTTATCCGGGGAATCCGCTTTTTATTCCTGGTCTTTCGCAAACGGTTCAACAGGAATCTTTTGATTCTTTAAACGATTACGTTGAAATTGACGTCGTCGAAACGCAAGAGTTAGTATCGATAGATATAAGTCCGGAAGTTGAAGTTGAAACTGAAACTGAGATTAATGCTGACGAAACAGAAGAAGCGGTGCCGATAGATGTAAATCCAGAAGTTAAAAGCGGTAAAAAACGCTATCGCTATTTTGTATTTTCGCTTCGTCCCGAAGCGCTTATTCGTCCAGAAAAATTTAACGAAAACTCTGTTATGGCGCTTGGCGCAAATATGGAATTAGGGGCGATAAGCGCTAAAGGCTTTTATTTTTCTTTGGATTTGAGCGGCGGAAAGTTTTATTATGGCGGCGGGTTTGATATCGGCGGATGTTTGGGCAGGAACAAAGCCGTAAAAAGCGTATTGGGAATCTGCGGCGGATACTGGAACATCGTCACAAAAGCGGATGTTAAAAAAAACGGCTATGTTTTAATAGATTCCGCAAAAGGAAATAATGTCAGTTACGGCGGCGGTTTATGGAAACTGATGTTCGGTAGAACAGGAAACTTTGACATTACAAATAAAGTTCTAATAGGACCGAAAAAAGACGATCCTGTCGATTACAGTGAAAACAGCAAAACATTTATATACGATACAAGCCTCAACTTAACGTGGTCGGCGAGTGTCGGATTTACGCTGACAAAGAAAAAGAAAAGACTTGGGAAGTGACGTTATGAGAAATATTAATGTATTACTTTTTATTTCGTTTTTTATACTTGCGTTTGTCGGTTGCAGCGATGTCGGTTACAGAACTATTGATTTAAACGACGAAACAAATTACAGCATAACCTTTGAATCTCAAGGCGGCAGTCCGTGTAAAATCGCAATGGGAAAAATCTCCGAAAATATAACATTCCCTTCTACGACTCGCGACGGCTATACTTTTTCGGGATGGTTCACCGCATCTTCCGGCGGAACAAAAGTCGGCGAGGCGAACGGTAAATACAAGATAGCCGGCGATATAACCCTGTATGCGCAATGGACGAAGATACAGTATTACACAATAATTTTTGATTCTCAAAGCGGCAGTAATTGCGAAACTAAAACCGTACAAAGCGGAGAAAGCATAAACCTACCTTCCACGACTCGCGACGGCTATACCTTTTCGGGATGGTTTACCGCGTCTTCCGGCGGAACAAAAGTCGGCGAGGCGAACGGTAAATACAAGGTAGTCGGCGATATAACCTTGTATGCGCAATGGAAACATAATGAAATAGTACTACCTGATTACACAATAATTTTTGATTCTCAAGGCGGTAGTAATTGTCCTGATATTCCTGCAAAAAACGGAGAAAGTATAACGCTTCCCGGTACAAGCAAAATTAATCACAAGTTTTCAGGATGGTTTAGTTCACCCGCCGACGGTACAAAAATAGGCGATGCAGGCGACAAATATATAGTAACGGACAATAAAACTCTATACGCTAACTGGGAACAAAACGAAGTAACGCTGCCTAGTTACACGATAACATTTGATTCCCAAGACGGTAGTAACTGTCCTGATATTCCTGCACACATAGGAGACATTATAACCCTCCCTTCTACCAGCCGTAGCGGATATACCTTTAACGGCTGGTTTACTTTGTCTTCAGGCGGTAACAAAGCGAACGAACAATATACAGTAATCGGAGATATAACTTTGTATGCACAATGGACAAAGATACAGTATTACACAATAACCTTTGACGCTCAAGGCGGCAATACCTGCTCTTCTATAACCGTACAAAGCGGACAAAACATAACGCTTCCAAATACAAGTAGAAGTAATTATACGTTTTTAGGATGGTTCACTTCGTCTTCAGGCGGCAATAGAGTAGAAAGTCCATACCAAGTAATCGGCGATGGAACTCTATACGCTCAATGGACGGAAGTAATACAATATACAGTATCGTTTAATTCACAAGGCGGGACTTCATGCTTGCAGCAAACAGTAAAAAGCGGAGAAAATATAAACCTTCCTTTTACAAGTCGTAGCGGATATACCTTTAACGGCTGGTTTACCCAAGCCGCAGGAGGCACGAAAATAGGCGATGCTGGAAGTTCGTACACTGTGACCAAAAATATAACTTTATATGCGCAATGGATTCAGGAAACACCGACTTACACGGTGTCGTTTGACACTCACGGCGGCAGTAACTTCTCGGACATTTTCGCTCATGAAGGAGACAACATAACACTTCCAACGCCCACTCGCAGCGGATACACCTTTAACGGCTGGTTTACCCAAGCCGCAGGAGGCGCAAAAATCGGCAACGGCGGCGGCTCGTACGCTGTCGTCAGCGACATAACTTTGCATGCACAATGGACACAAATAATAGAAAACTACACAATAACGTTTAACTCTCAAAGCGGAACAACGTGCGCTTCGCAAACAGTACCAAGCGGACAAAACATAACACTCCCAAACACTACAAGAGACCACTACACTTTTAATGGCTGGTACACTTCTTCAATCGGCGGAACAAGAGTCGGAGGCAGCGGCGATTCATACACGGTAACCGGCAGCATGACCTTATACGCGCAGTGGACGGCAACAAAATACACCGTAAAACTTGTGGTTTCTCAGAGCGGCACAGATCTGGGCACACAGTTTGAGGCGGAATATGGAACACTCATACCGCTTCCTCCGGCATTCGGCGGCGGTTCAAATTTTCTCGGCTGGAGCGAAACGCCGGCTGGAGCCGTAGTGTACAATGCGTGGGATATATACACGGTAGTCGGAGATAAAACTCTGTATGCGCGGTGGTAAGAAATAAGGAGTTAAAATGTTTGAAATTTCATCGGAAATAAATTTCTCGGCGGCGCATCATTTAAGAGAATATTGCGGTTCGTGCGAAAATGTACACGGACACAATTGGCTTGTTCGGGCGACGGTCCGCGCCGAACAACTTAACTCTATAGGTTTGGCTATCGATTTTAAGATTCTAAAAAAACACATAAAGTCGGTTACCGATAAATTAGACCACAGCGATTTAAACTCTATCTTTACACAGGGATACGGAAACCCGTCATCGGAAAACATAGCGAAATACATTTATCACGAATTTGCAAAATCCGTTAAACAAGAATATCCGCAAATTTACGTCCATAGAATCGATGTCTGGGAAACGCCTGGAAACTGCGCTTCGTATTTCGAATAAACACTAAGCGTTTTTACTACATATCTTCCAATTCTTTCCCTTTTGTTTCCTGAACTTTGTTTAAGACGAAAAAGAAACTGAAAATCGCAAAAAATGCGTAAATTCCGTAAGAACCTCCAAGCCCTATTCCTTTTACAAGCGACGGGAAAGTCGTACTAACGGTAAAATTTGCAAGCCACTGCACAAGCCCCGCAACCGCTAATGCCGCAGTGCGAATCCTATTATTGAACATTTCTCCAAGCATTACCCACATAACCGGCCCCCAACTCATTCCAAAAAAAATAACATAAATATTTGCCAAAACCACCGCCGTATATGCCGAAATACCGCGCAAAACAGGAACGCCGTCAGTATCGATTTGTACCGCAGTAAAAACAAACGCCATCGTCGCCAAAGAAACAAACATTCCCGCGCTTCCTATTAAAAGCAACGGTTTTCTGCCGACTTTGTCAATTAAAAAAATCGCAATAATCATCGCTAAAACGTTTATTACGCTGCTTAAAACACTCAATATCAACGACTGTTCTTCTCTGAATCCTACCGACTGCCAAAGCGTGTTCCCATAATAAAAAATAACGTTGATCCCTACAAATTGCTGCAAAGCCGCTATTGTAAGACCTGCGACGACAACAGGATAAAGCCGCATTTTTCCTTTCTCGTTTTTACAAAAAATATCTAAAATTCTTGACGATCTTCCAATTAAAATCGTCTTCTGAATATCTTGAATTTTTGTTTTAACTTTGTCCGTCTTGATTAAATTTTTCAAAACTTTTTCCGCTTCTAAAACTCTATTTTTAGCGACCAAAAAATGAGGACTTTCAGGCAAAGTCATAAGTAAAACGCCGTACAAAAACGCAGGAATACTCTCCACCCAAAACATCCAGCGCCACGCCTCAAATTTGAACCACCAATAGTTTTCTGCGCCGCCGGAATATTTTGCGATAAAGTAATTACTAAGCGCCGCTGTGAAGATACCGATAACTATCGCAAATTGCTGAAAAGTCCCCAAACGTCCGCGTCTATCGCTTGGGGCGGTTTCCGCAATATATTGCGGAACGATAACGCTTGCCGCACCTACCCCGATTCCACCAATAACACGCCAAACTATAAAATCATATATACCGAAAGAAGCGCCCGACCCTATCGCGTTGACAAAAAACAAAACCGCCGCCCAAAACATACACAATTTCTGTCCGAAACGACCGGCGAATCGCCCGCCGAAAAACGCACCGCTCGCCGCGCCGATTAGCGTAAGCGAGACCGCAAGTCCGGTTTCCCACGCCCCCGCCTCGAATTTGTGTTGAAGAGCGATTACCGCTCCGTTGATTACCGCCATATCAAATCCAAACAGAAATCCGCCGATTGCCGCAATCGCCGCAATACGTACCGCATATAAAGTTAAAACTCGTTCACTTTGCATTATTTATTATCTTTCCCTAATTTTGTTTGCAGGTACAAAGTAATATAATTTAGTTTAATGTAAAAGCGCAAATTTCGTTTTTTTTATAATTTTTAGAAATATAAACAGGAATTTCTTTTTTGAAGCGAATATTATTTTATCATAAAAAAACGGAGATAAAAATGGACGAAGGATATATAAAATATCAAGCCGAACATGAACAAACAAATAATTTTAAATTATCGCAAAATTATGTTTTTCTTGCCCAAGAATTAATAAAAACGCGTGATTATTTGCACTCTTTAGGCTTAATAGGAGTTTATTCAAACGGTATAGGATTTGGAAATTGCAGTTTTAGAACAAAAGAAAACGAATTCGTAATAACCGGTTCGGCGACGGGAGAAATAAAAAATATGTCGTTATGCCATTTATGTATCGTAAAAAATTTCGACATAAACAAAAATAAAGTTTATTCAAAAGGCGCGATTTCAGCAAGTTCGGAATCAATGACACACGGTGCGGTTTATTCGGCGCAAAGTGCGGCGAACTGCGTTTTACACATTCACAGTAAGAAAATGTTTGATTTTATGAAAACGAACAATCACAATTTTACGGAGCAAAGCATTCTATACGGAACGCCGGCAATGGCAAAAGCGGTTATGGGCGAAGTGAAAAAAATAAACTCTCCGTACGGAATAATCGTGATGCTAGGACATGAAGAGGGGGTGATTTCTTTTGGCGAAGATATTTCTTCTGCGCTCGCTCAAATTACAAGCGTTTATGAATTGTCTTGCTGAAAAGCCCGATTAACCGCAGAGCAAAGCGCGTTTGCGCTCGCCCACAAAATATCAGTATCAACCCCTGCGCCAAAATAAGTTTTGCCGTCGCAGGTTTCTATGCTTATGTAAGCCGCCGCCGTAGCCGCACTTCCTTCGCTCATTGCATGTTCCTCATAAGTTCCCAAATGAAAAGTAAACCCGTTTTTAGCAAAAATCTTTGACAGGGCGTTTATAACTCCGTCGCCTTTATCGTGGGCGATTATTTCTTTTTCATCTATTTTAAGCCGCGCTTCAAGCGAAATATTTTCTTTGCCGTCTTCATCTTTTTTGTCGCGTTTCGGAGTCATTGAGAGCAATGAAACTTTATCTTCACGATTGACAAATTCTTTCTTGAAAAGCGAAATAATCTCGTCGTTTTCAAGAACTCTTTTAAGCTCGTCAGCCTCGCGCTGTACAATTCGTCCGACTTCGACCTGCATAGGTTTGGGAACGTTAAACCCGCCGTAATGTTCCAAAATAAACGACGCTCCGCCTTTACCCGACTGTGAATTTATGACAACAATCGCCTCGTAGTCGCGACCGACGTCTTTGGGGTCAATCGGAAGATAAGGTACGTCCCAAAGCAAACGATTTTCGCGCTTGCGAAGTTTCATTCCTTTAGCGATAGCGTCCTGATGACTTCCTGAAAACGCCGTGAAAACCATATCGCCCGCGTATGGCTGGCGCGGATAAATTTTCATTTCGGTACATTTTTCGTAAATTTCGCGAATCGAATCTACGTCGCTAAAATCCAATTGCGGATGAACTCCCTGTGAAAACATATTCAAAGCGATTGTCAAAATATCGGCGTTGCCCGTTCGCTCACCGTTGCCGAAAAGCGTTCCTTCAACCCTGTCCGCGCCTGCCAAAAGTCCAAGTTCCGTACTTGCTACGCCGGTTCCGCGGTCGTTATGAGTATGAAGAGAAACCAAAACATTTTCTCGCTGATTTATATTTTTACACATCCACTCAATTTGGTCGGCATAAACGTTTGGCAGCGCACATTCGACGGTTGTCGGAAGATTCAGAATCATTTTCCCGCGAACTTTCGGATCCCAGACATCAATAACAGCATTGCTGATTTGCGCCGAAAAATCAAGTTCGGTAAGCGAAAAACTTTCCGGAGAATATTCAAATTGCACGTTTCCGCTAAAATTTTTCATCGAATCAATAATCATTTGCGTTCCGCTTGTCGCTATATCTATAATTTCCGGTTTTTCTTTCATAAAAACATCGCGGCGCTGCGCCGGAGAAGTTGAATTATACAAATGAATTGTGACGTTTTTCGCTCCGTCAAGCGCCTCAAACGTTCTATCTACAAGATGCTTTCGAGCCTGAACCAAAACCTGAATCGAAACATCGTCTGGAATCATTTTTTCGTCAATGAGCATCCGTGCAAAATCAAATTCCGTCTGCGATGCGGAGGGGAATCCTACTTCTATGGCTTTGAACCCGATTTCAAGCAGTTTGTTGAAAAATATACGTTTTTTTTCTTTGGTCATAGGATTGTAAATCGCCTGATTCCCATCCCGTAAATCAACCGCACACCAAAGCGGCGCTTTTGAGATTCTGTTATTTACCCAAGTTCTGTCTTTCAAATCCACTGCCGTAAATTGCTTATATTTTCCGGCAATAAACCAATCTTCTTTCATTAAATTCCTCCTAAATTTCAGGATAAAATAGTATTTGCGCGGCAGAAAAACACAAATACAAAATTATACAAACCAACAACAACGCTGCGACATCAATCGGCAAAAGTTATGTTATTTACCGTTCATTTCTTCCACAGATATAAATTTCAAAAAATTATCCGAAAATTTGTAACATTTTCTGTCTTTCAAATATCGTAAATAATAAATTCTAAAAATAGTTGTTAACGGAGAGGTTAATTATGTTAAAAAATAAGTTTTTATTAGAACATGCGGCGATAGTCGTAGCGGTCGCCGGACTTTTAAACGGATGCTTTTCGGCAGGAAGCGAAAAATTACCCAAAAAAGGAAGTGTCGATTTCGGAGCGAAAGAACCGCCCGTCGTTAATATTTCTCCGGAATTTACTAACTTCAAAACAATATTTGCCGACATCGCCGAAAAAGTTATTCCAACGGTCGTTTCAATAACATCGACCCAAATAGACACTATATATTATCGAAGCAATCCTTTTGACATGTTTGGATTCGGTTTTCCGTTTGACGATTCGCGCCAGCGCCAGCAGCCGCAGGCAAGAGAACGCCGTCAAAGCGGAGTTGGTTCCGGTGTTATAGTTTCCGGCGATGGTTACATTTTGACCAATTCTCACGTAGTCAACGGTGCAAACGAAATAAAAGTTAAACTTTATGACGATACCGAATATTCGGCGAAAATAATCGGCGTCGATACGCTCTCAGATGTCGCCGTCGTGAAAATATCTTCGGATATTAAAAATTTACCCGTCGCATATTTGGGTAATTCCGGTAAACTTCGTCCCGGCGATTGGGTTATGGCGATAGGAAATCCGTTTAACCTGTCTTCTACAGTCACCACTGGAATTGTTTCGGCGCTCGGACGTTATACGGAAACGCAGCAATATCAAAATTTCATTCAAACGGATGCGGCTATAAATCCCGGAAATTCCGGTGGAGCGCTTGTAAATATTGAAGGCGAACTTATTGGAATAAACACTATGATTTACACTCGTTCCGGCGGATATATGGGCATAGGTTTTGCGATTCCAATATCTATGGCAAAAGACATAATGGAACAGTTAATTTATACAGGCGAGGTAAAACGCGGTTGGCTTGGAGTGAGCATCGGAAATATTGACCAATCAATGAACGACGCTTTAGGACTTAAAGAAAAAGGCGTTTTGATAAACGAAGTTTTTGATAACGAACCGGCGCAGAAAGCGGGAATTGAATCGGGTGACGTCGTAGTTTCGCTTGACGGAAAGAAAACGCCGAACGCAAACGAGTTACGAAATATCGTCGCTACCCTAAGTTCAGGGAAAAAGTATCCGATTGAGATAATTCGCAACGGTAAAAAAATAACGCTCATGGTAACTCCAAGCGTTAGAGGAGAAAATCAAAATCTTGCTATCGGTGAAAAAGAAGAATCTACTACTGATAACAAAACGCTCGGAATATCGCTCAAAGAATCCGGTAAAGGCGCGGTTATCGTAGAAAGCGTCGATGAAAAAAAGTCCGCCGCTAAAAGCGGAATCCGTAGCGGCGACATTATTTTATCAATAAAAACTTCGCCGGACAAACCGTTTGTCGAAATAAACTCGGTGAAAGACTTTAACAAAGAAATTAAAGACATAAAAGGCGATTTTTTCGTACTTCGATTAAACCGCAACGGCGAGAAATTCTTTGTTTCAGTCAAAATTCAGAAGTAATTTTTGCGGCGGCTTCCCCAGGCAATAAAATATTATCGTCTTTATCGCTTTTTACTTGTTTTTTCTTGAAAATATTTTTCAGATCTGAAAATGGAAGCCGCAACTGCAAGCGGACTTCTGGATTTGCTACAAACTCTTCGGTTTGTGTTTCACGAAAAAATCCGTAATTAAAATCCATCCATAAATACGGAAACGGCTGGTATTCTACTCCTATTTTATACTCTGGAGTGAGTGTAAATTCGTGAGGAACAAATTCTGTTTGATATTTCAAAAATATTTCATCGCCGAAAATATATTTTCCCATCGTGAAACTGCTGTTTGCAAAAACCAAATAATTCCAGTTGCGCGTGGTATTCGTATCAAGTTGATGCACGGTCAGAAAATCAACCGAATTTTTCATAACCGCCGTTTCAAACTTAAACATATCCAAACCGACTCTTCGAGAAAACTGCCGTCCTAAATAATTTAGGAAATAAGTGTTCATAAACGCGTCGCCGACCTGTGAAGCAAATCCTCCGGTCAACGCATGGTCGGCGACTGTAGAATATATGCCAGAATAATAATCGGCCGCGGCTTTGTTAGCCGGATTGAAAATATCGTCGGATTCGGGGAATATTACAAGTTCGGTAAATCGTCCGCGATCCCGCAATTCACCGGTTATTTCATCGCGAGTTTTCAGTTTTACGCCGATTCTTTCCAAACGGTTTGTATCGGAATAAGTTTCGGCATGCCCCCAAATAATCGGAATATTGTCATAAGTTCCGTCTGCAAGCAATTGCGGTTGAAAATCAAGTCCGATTTCAAAATTTTTGTCAAACATCCGTCCATAAAACATGTATCCGTTGTACGAACGTAACGCCCCGACGACTTTGAACGAACCGTCCGCATCATTTCCACGAATCCCGATTGTTCCCGACGGGTCTAACGAACATTCGATGACGCGGATACTGCGACGACGGTTTTCGCGTCCTAATTGATAAAAGTAATTGACGCTTCTATCGGCGCTTCTAATGTCCAAATCGAAAAACAAAGAAGGAAACGGATCGAAATCATAAGGATAATCTACGTCATCTAAAAGCGGAAATGTTATTTCCGCTTTTCTCAAAAGAAGCGTTCCGGCAAGCGTAACCAAATTTTCCGGATGACTTGCGACCGTAAACGTCGGAATATCGCCTTTTTTTGCAGTCTCAATCCAACCGACATTTCCTCGGCGGTTTTCCATAAATCCCGGCAAAAATACGGGTATTCCGCCTTTATCCGTCCAAACTCGTAAAACCCCCAAATTCAAATTCGCTGCCTGAAACGGAGTTAAATCACCTGCGTTGTAGTCGTTTCTTATTATAATATTTTTTTTGTCTAAAGTTCCTTGAACCGAAACCGAAACCGAATCATCGTTAATTATTTTCACATCGGCGTAAACGTTTTCAATGTTTCCGCGAACAAACGGGAATACCGTCAATTGTCCTTTAGGAATTAAAATCCGTCCGCTCGTTATGTTTAAAGAACCGTCAGAAACGTTTCCCGAAAAATGAATAATGCCCTCGCCATTCCCGCCGACAGGACTTTCTTTGAAACTTCCGGCAACAGATAAAAAATCGCCGCTTAATTTTGCGTTGAATTTCGCTTCGTCAACTTTGCCGTTTTTGTGAGCGGCGGAAAAATCCACATTAGTTTTTATTCCTAAAATTTCTCCATCGAATTCATCCAACGAAAATTCTGTTTTACTTAACGAAAAATATGCTTTTATATTTTGCGCCTTTAATTCCTGATAAAAGATACTGTCGGAATTTACATTCAAATTTATTTCTCTGCCGCCGTCATCTTCAATCCACGCGTTCACCGACCCTCTGATATCCGAAATTCCGACAAGAGACAAATAATCTTCCAATTTAAGATTTTCGACAAAAGCGTTTATATAAATTTTCTCGCCTGATTTTTCCAATCTTTTTGTGCGTACCAAATAATTATCGCCGTGTTTTACGGTAAATCTCGGAAATTTAATCGTGCTGTCCGAAGACAAAAAAGAAATATCCGCCCCCAAATTTTCGGCGTTTCCGATTTGTGCGTTTTGAATTTTCACGTTACCGGTTGTCACAATTTCGTCAAGCATTCCACTCATAGAAATATCTCCTGAAATATCTCCGGTTCTTATCAAATCGTGTTCCATTTCTTTGGATTTTATGAAACTGCTGAAAAAATTCAATGGAAATTTGTCTATTGTTATATTGCCGGATTTTATTTTTTTTATATTTTCATCAAAAACGACATTCGATTTAATATGATCATTTTCTGAACCAAAATTCAAAATCCAGCCGTCTAAAGTATCGTTTAATTCGGCTTTAAACGAAATAGAATTTTTATCCTCCGTCCATTTCGCCGAATTTATTTTAACATTCTTACGTTTTTTATTTATATACCCTGCCGCTTCCGCTGAAATTTCCCCGTAATTTTCAGTTTTCACTAATACTTCCGAGTTAAAATTAAGCCCTGAAGTATCACCGTTAATTTTAGTGCTAAACTTTCCTTTTTTAAGTTGGAAGTTCTTCCCGAAAAATTCAGAAAATTCCTTGGTTTTATAATCTCCTAAGATTAAATTCGCTTTGTATGGGAATTTATCTTTCAATTTTATTTCTCCTGAAATGGAAAAATCATTATCTTTTGCGGTAAATTTTAA
Source organism: Chitinispirillales bacterium (assembly GCA_031254455.1). Taxonomy (NCBI): domain Bacteria; kingdom Pseudomonadati; phylum Fibrobacterota; class Chitinispirillia; order Chitinispirillales; species Chitinispirillales bacterium. The sequence goes on from JAIRUI010000099.1 coordinate 32,581, forward strand.
CGTATCTCCTATTTCGTTTACCACTAATTTAGGTAAAAATATCTCTCTTTCGTTTTGTACTAATTTTATATTCGAAATATTTGCAAAAATAAGCGGAAGACAAGAAAATTTTTCGCCTTTTACTAAAAGTTTTGCATCACCCTGAGCTAAAATTTTATCACTGATTTTTGTATCAATCGACATATTCCCTTCAAATCTGTAATTTAATTCAGGCGCGACAAATCCTACAAATTCACCTTTAGCAATATCTCTCATCTCTAATAAAAGAGAGTCCAAAATTACTTTTCCATCAACGAATCTTCCAGCCCCGTAAAGCGTATCGATTACACCGTTTCTATCAAAACTTCCTTCGGTCGTAAGAAAAATTTTCGGAGAAATAATATCCGTTAAGTGGATTTCATTTTTTAGTACGAGTAAGTTTTTGTCGTTCACAGGAACGGAGATGTCAATTTTGCCTATTGTTTTTCCAGACTTATTAAAATCCATTTCCGCAAAACCTATCGCTTCTCCTTTGCCGAATTTAGCATAAATGTTTTTTGTCGTTAATGTACCTTTGCTTGCATGAATATCAGCCTCTGCGCTGAAAATTATATTACTGTTTTTATCACTTATCAGCAAATTTTTTACAGACAAATCTCCATTGGGATTTATAGCTTCGGGAAAATATTTATCGACAAACAAAAAATCAATATCTCCTGAAATAATAAACGATAAATAAGAATTTATACCGGCAAGCGGCGATGAAATATTTGCAGATTGAAATTTCATAGATAAAAACTGTCTTTCAACAATCGGCGAAATTCTTGAAGATATAAAAATATTTTTTTGTAACAATTTTTTCGTGCTTCCGCTTAATTCGATGTTTAATTCTTCGTCTTTTCGTACCATGTCTCCGTTCAATCCGCTGATATTTACTATATTTACATTATTTCTCGCAACAATTTCAATTGAGCCGTTTTTAATTTTTGCAGTTCTAAACGGTACACTTTCAACGATGAGTTTGCTCCATTGCGAACATAACAATTCTTCCATGTCAGGATGATTTTCATCTTGCAGATTGAGATAAGAAATTATTTTAATTTTAGGGTTTATCATAGTCACGCTCTCGATAAAATCTTGCGCGTTAAAGTTTGAAAAATTCGGTAATTTTATTATCCCGAAATCAAACTTTATTTTATCTATTTCCATATATACCGATTGAGAATTAACGGCTATTTTGACGCCGGACGCTTTCGCCGAAAAAAGTCCGATCGAAATCGAACTTACCGAAACGCGTCCACCGCTGGCATAAAAAATTTTTTGTGCGATTGCATCCTTTATTTGCGCCCGAACAGGCGATATTTTATAAAATAAAAATCCGCCCGCAAGCAAAGTTGTAAGGATAAAAACTATGAAAATAAATCTGTTACGTCGTTCCATCTTATTCGGTTTTGCGCACCACAACTTTTCCGTCTTCAACGTCAACGACTATACTGTCGCCTTCTTGGTATTCTTTCATCAAAAACGCTTCCGCTAGAATATCTTCCAAATTCCGCTGAATCGCTCTTTGCAGCGGTCTTGCACCCAAATCCGCATCAAATCCTTTTTCTAAAATAAAATCTTTAAACGCGTCAGTCAAAACCGAATCAACCTTTTTTTCTTCCAATCGATTTTTGAACTCGGCTAAACGTATGTCGATTATCTTTTTAATGTCTTCTTTCGTCAAATGCCTGAAAACTATAGTTTCATCGACACGATTTAAAAATTCCGGTGTAAATATTTTTTTCAATTCGTCCGTAACCCTGCTTTTCATAATTTCATAAACCGACTGGGCTGTATCTTTTGTGAATCCCAATCCTTTTTTACCGGCGTCTCGAGTGCCGGCGTTTGATGTCATAATTATTATGGTATTTTTAAAATTTATATGCCGACCATGAGAATCCGTAAGCCGCCCGTCATCAAGAATTTGGAGCAGAATGTTGAAGATGTCGGGATGCGCTTTTTCAATTTCGTCAAATAAGACGACCGAATACGGTTTTTTTCGCACTTTTTCAGAAAGTTGTCCGGCGCCGTCGTCATAACCTACGAACCCCGGTGCGGAACCTATGAGTTTTGAAACCTCAAATTTTTCCATAAACTCCGACATGTCGATACGGACCAAAGCGTCTTCACTGTTAAATAATTCTTTTGCAAGCGCTTTTGCAAGTTCAGTTTTCCCTACGCCCGTAGGACCTAAAAATATGAACGATGCGATAGGACGTTTTATATTGCGCAACCCTGCTCTGTTTCTTCGAATGCTTCTGGCAACGGCGGCAAGCGCCTCTTCCTGACCTATAACATTTTTACGTAAATGTTCTTCCAAATGCAGCAATTTTTGTGATTCCTGTTCTTCCAATTGATTTAGAGGAATACCCGTCATTGTAGAAATTACGCGAGAAATAATCTGTTCATCAACGATCAGAACATTTTCATTTATGTTTTCACGCCATTTTTGATTTATTTCTTTAAGCGTGTCTTTAATATTGTCTTGATTTTTCTTCTGCTTTGCCGCTTCTTCATAATTTTGTTCGCTTGCCGCCGTGCTTTTGGCTTTTTCAATTTCCTCAAGTTTTTGTTCCAATTCTCTTATTTCTTGCGGAATTTCTAATCCGGAAAGCCGCTTGAACGCACCGGCTTCGTCAATAACATCAATTGCTTTATCCGGCAAAAATCTATCGGAAATATATCTGTCTGAAAGTACAACAGCTTCTTTAAGAGCTCTGTCTGTATATTTAACCTTGTGATGATCCTCGTATGCTTTTTTCAATCCGTCGATGATCTGAATGGTTTCCGCAACCGACGGCGGTTCGACCATAATCGTTTGAAATCTACGATCTAAAGCGGCGTCGGATTCAAAATATTTTCTATATTCGTCAAGAGTTGTAGCCCCAACGCATTTAACCTCGCCTCTCGCCAATGCCGGCTTAAAAATATTTGCCGCGTCAAGCGTTCCGGAAGCGCTTCCGGCTCCGACAATAGTATGAATTTCATCAATAAACACAATGATATTCTCGTTTTTTTGCAATTCCGCAATGAGCGCTTTCATTCTCTCTTCAAATTGTCCGCGGTATGTTGTTCCTGCGACGACTCCGCTTAAATCAAGGGAATAGACAACTTTGTTTTCAAGTATTTGCGGTATGTCGCGATTTACGATTTTTTGCGCTAAGCCTTCTATTATCGCGGTTTTCCCGATGCCAGGTTCACCTATTAAAAGTGGATTGTTTTTTTTTCTTCTTGACAATATCTGAATTACTCTTTCTATTTCTTTTACGCGACCTATAACCGGATCTAATTTCCCTTCTTTTGCAAGAGTGTTTAAATTTCTTCCGTAATGGTCAAGAAACGGAGTCATACTTTTTGACAATGGTTGACGACGAAGAAATTCCGGCGGTCTAGACGGATTGAACGTCCCAGGGGTGATATCCATCTCTTTTTCTTTTTCAACATGACTCGACGCTTCTTTTATTTGCTCGTAATCAAGCCCCATTCCAACTAAAACAGCCGATGCCTGAGATTCAGGATCGCGTATGAGCGATAAAAGTAAATGTTCGGTGCCTATAAGTGCAGACGACATATTTCTTGCTTCAATACCGGCATTCTCCAAAACTTTCCTTGCACGCGGAGTTATTGGGAGCATAGAACTTCGCAACATTGTCCCGCCGTCGCTTACAATGCTTTCTTCGGTTTTCCTTTTAATTTCGTTTATATCTACACCCAAATTATTCAAAATCTGTATTGCGGCTCCGGTTCCTTCTTTTATTATTCCTAATAAAAGATGTTCCGTTCCTACGTAATCCTGTTGTAAACGAATCGCCTCGTATTTTGCTAAATTTATAACCGATTTTGCGTTTTCGGTAAATTGTCCGCCCATAATTTCAATCTCCTTTTCCTAAAATTTCAGCAGTAATTTAGTTAAAAATACGTTTTTAACAATAGTTATATATAATAGATTTAAGTTTTTGATGTGCGTTTTTAGATTTTTTATCCGATTCCGTTTTACAAATTCAGAAATTGTTTTCAAGAGACGATAAAAGACGACATTCATCCAAATATTTTTCCAGAGCGTCTTCCCATTCCGGAATATTTATCTCAAAAGTCTTTTTCACCTTTTCTTTTGAAAGATAAGAATATTTCGGTCTTTTCGCTTTTGCCGGATATTGCTCGGCGGTTAGCGCATTAATTTTGCATTCATTAGCGATTAAACCGTTTTTACGCCCGTATTCATAAATTTTTACGGCAAATTCGTACCAATTCGTCTTGCCGTCGCCGCTGTAATGATAAGTTCCGTAATCGTCATCGCCTTCTTTTATTACAAACGTTATAAATTTTGCCAAATCCCGCGCCCAAGTAGGACTCCCCCATTGGTCTGCGACAACCCCCACGCTTTCTTTCACGTTCATAAGATTAAGCATCGTATTTACAAAATTTTTCCCGTGTTTCCCATAAAGCCAAGCGGTACGAATTATAAAGTATTTTTTTAATGCGGACAATTCTATCGCATATTCGCCCAAAAGTTTCGTTTTCCCATAAATTCCAATCGGATTCACTACACTTTCCTCTGTAAGCGGCGCGTCCAAAACCCCGTCAAAAACATAATCTGTGGAAATGTGTATCAGACAAGCGTCCAAAGCGGCGGCGGCAAACGCCAAATTTGCAACGCCGTATCTGTTTATCGCCATCGCTTTTTCAAAATCATCTTCGGCGGCATCTACGGCAGTGTATGCGGCGCAGTTTATTATATGAGAAAATGTTTTATTAAAAATAAATTCTTTGACCCGCCCAATGTCCGTTATGTCAACCTCGACATCGGTTTCATAAAACTTCAAACCGTTTTCTGCTAAAATCTGCGTCGTTTCCCTGCCAAGCATTCCGTTTGCTCCGACTATCCAAATCATAAAGAAACCTCTTTCAATAACGGAAGTTTATCGTCTTTTTCGGAAATAATAGCAGTTGCATCTAATTTCCAATCTACCGATATGTCGGGATCGTTCCATCTTATTCCGCCGTCGCATTCGCAATTGTATTCATTTGTGCATTTGTAAAACAAGTGAGTGTCGTCTTCTAAAACCGAAAATCCGTGCCCAAAACCCGGAGGGATGTAAAACATTTTTGAGTTTTCTTCGCTTAATTCCACTCCGAACCATTTTGCGAAAGTCGGCGACTTTTTTCGCAAATCGACTGCGACATCCCAAACTTTACCTTTCAGAACTCTAATAAGTTTTCCTTGCGCAAACGGCGCTCGCTGAAAATGTATCCCGCGTACGACTCCTTTTTTTGAACAAGAGTGATTATCCTGTACAAAATTTTCTTTTATTCCGAATGTCGTAAAATCACTTTTTTTGTATGTTTCTTCAAAAAATCCGCGAAAGTCATAAAATTTTTTCGGTTCAATAATTATTAGTCCGTCAATCGGCGCTTTTTCTATGCTAAAAGGCATAATTACTCCATTTGCGCAAGTTTCAGAAGGTATTCGCCGTAAGTAGATTTTTGCAGTTGCCGTGCAAGTTTCATAAATTGATCTTTGTCGATAAATCCGTTTTTCCACGCAATTTCTTCTATACAGCCGATTTTCAATCCGGTTCTGTCTTCAAGCGTTTTGACGAAAAACGCAGCCTCTAAAAGTGCGCAGTGCGTTCCCGTGTCAAGCCAAGCAAAACCGCGCCCCATAATTTCGACATTAAGTTCGCCTCTTTGCAAATAAGCGTCGTTGACGGCGGTTATCTCAATTTCACCGCGTAGCGACGGTTTTACGTTTTTGGCTATTTCAATGACAGAATTATCGTAAAAATACAGCCCTGTAACCGCGTAATTGGATTTTGGGTTTATCGGTTTTTCTTCGATGGAAACCGCCCTGCCGCCTTTATCAAACTCGACTACGCCGTAATCGTTAGGATTATCGACAAAATATCCGAATATAGACGCTCCGCTTTTTTGTGCAGCCGCTTTGGTCAAAAGTTTCGTAAAATCGTGTCCGTAAAACAGATTGTCGCCAAGCACAAGCGCAACGCCGTCGTTACCTATAAATTCCTCTCCGACGATGAACGCATCGGCAAGTCCCCGCGGATATTCCTGAACTTTGTATTGAACGTTTAAACCCAAATGAGCGCCGTTTGAAAAAAGTTTTTCAAAACGCGGCGTATCGTTCGGAGTGGAAATAATTAAAATGTCCCTTATTTGCGCAAGCATCAACGTTGAAAGCGGATAATAAATCATTGGTTTGTCGTAAACCGGCAGAAGTTGTTTACAAACCGGCATAGTAGCCGGAAACAACCGTGTTCCAAATCCGCCAGCAAGAATAATTCCTTTCATAAATCTTCTCCGATTTTGCATTTTTGCCACAATATTTTCTACAAAATAGTATTTGTAAAAACAATCTGTGAACATATTCGTCGTAAAACCCAAAAATACGATTCATAATAATAACGCAAATATTATTTTCCAAACAAAAATAAAACTCAAATCAATTGGAAGTTCGAAATATGAAAGACATTAATAAATTTATAGATAGATTTACAGCGCCTTTACAAACGTTTATCCGTTATCCTTTGAGCGTCTTTCCAGATGATATTTACCTGATATTGAAATACTATTCAAAAACTGGACGAAAACTTAATCTTAAAAATCCGGTTTTGTTTGATGAAAAATTACAATGGCTTAAATTGTACGACAGACAGTTGGAATACACAAATTTAGCCGATAAATACGAAGTCCGCAAATTTGTCGCTCAAACCATAGGCGAGGAATATTTGATTCCTAATTACGGCGTTTGGGATAATTTCGATGAAATACCCTTTGATACGTTACCTGATAAATTCGTTTTGAAATGTACCCACGACAGCGGAAGCGTTGTAATATGTAAAAACAAAAGCAGTTTTGATATGTATAAAACAGGTTCGTATTTCAAAAAACGTTTATCACAAAATTTCTACTGGCACAGAAGAGAATGGGTATATAAAAACATTAAGCCGCGAATAATAGCCGAAAAATTGATGGTTGACGAATCTCAGACCGAATTGAAAGATTACAAGATATATTGTTTTGACGGCGAACCGAAAATTATAGAAGTTATTTTTAATCGGTTTACACAAAATCCGAAAGAGAATTTTTATTCGCCGCAATGGGAATATCAGCCGCTGGCAACCGGTGATTACGAAACAGACCCAAATACAGTTATACAAAAGCCAAAACGCCTTGAACAAATGTTAGATTTGGCAAGAAAATTGTCCGCCGGAAAAATACATTTACGCGTAGATTTTTATGTTATAAACGATAAAATATATTTTGGAGAATTGACTTTTTACAACGCTGCGGGAAATACCGGTTTCAATCCGCCGCAATGGGATAAAATATTTGGCGATTGGATGGTTTTGCCAATCAAATTTTCTTAAATATTTCTGTAATTTGCGGATAATGTTCAACAACAGCTTTAAATTGGTCGTCGTTTCTATTTTCTTCAACATTAAAACTTTGCAAAGAATTCTTGGCGTGTTGCCAATAGTCAATTATACGCAATTTGCTTGAATAACCGTTTTCAATAACAACATACGGATTTTCGCTGCCAAAATATTCTGTGTTTATTATCGCCATCGCCCAAAACCAAATATCATCGGCATGTGGAGCGAGTTTAAGAAAAAGTTCCTTATTTGTAACATCTTTATAAAAACAATTTGCAGGATATAATATTCCACCTACTCCGGTAGGGAAAATGCATTCGGGTTTATGTTGAAAATTATGGAAATACACACTTGGCTTAATACATTTATCCCATTCGTTATATGCACAAGGATTGTGATTTTCATCGGTTTTTATTCCGTGAGCGCGATGACAAATGATTTTTTTGGGATTCTTTTTGTGTTCGTTCAACAAACACTCAAACCAGTTTTTAGGATAAAAAACATCGTCATCGGCAGTTGCAATACAATCATTCGGGAACGTTTTGAGCGCGTAAATAAGTTTTGTGTACGATCATCTTACATCTTCGCAAAATTTTATCTCAAGCCCTTTTTTAGTCAATATCTTAAGAATTTTCGGAATATTTCCTTCGTCTTGATACCCGACCCATAGAACAATTTTGTCCGGCTTAGTTTTTTGATTAAGAAGCGTAATAATTGAGTAAGGCGCAGTATTTGCAAGTCGTTTCCCGTAAGAAGTCAACGAAACAATATGTAATGGGGAATTCTCTTTGCTTTTAAGCGGTTTAATGAACGGAATTAAAAGAATCTTTTTTAATCTGCGATACCATTCGTGTAAATCACGTTTTTTTCTTCTGAAACGTTCATACGATATCATTGGTTTTCCCCTTTTTTATTAAATATTTCTGACGCTTAATCAATATTTTCTTTAAAAATAATTTAAAGAAATATTTTGGTATAAACTTCTTTCTGATAAAACGGGCCGGTTCAACGTAATCGCTTATCTCTTTATCGGTCAATATTAAATCTTCCACATCGTATATAAATTTATATTCGCTAAAAAATTTAATAAGATCTTTGGTTGCGCCGATCATATTCGGGGTAACTTTATCGCCAAAAGGTTGAATATCGGTCCTAATATTTATATGTTTTATTGTTTTTTGTAATTTATTTATCAATATCTGTCTTTTAGTAGGTTTACTTTTTCTCGACATCACAATCAATGTCGCTCCGTCTTTCATAAACAAACTGTGATGCTCAATAGTTCCTTGAACGCAGGCGTAAAAATCGGCGTTGGAAACGAGTTTAATTTGTTCGTCAAGCGGCAATAATTCAGGATAAAATATTTCGTACCCGTTTTTCTTGAACACTCGTTCTATTTTATCCTCATACATAATTTTTCTCCCCACAAATTTACTGCGCGAAAAATATACTTTATTTATTACGTCGCCGACGGGGGAAACTGCATTGACTTTTTTAGAAATCGCCTGAAAAGTATCCAAAAGTTCTCTATCTATTTTGAACCAACTATGTACAAATCTCCTTACCCATATATTGCGAATAGACGGCTTTACTACAACGACGCTTTTGAATTGAGTGTATTGATTTACAGTAATAACGTTTTTTCTGTTCACCCCCAAATACTCAAGCAATATCAATATAGGTTCTTCAGGATTTTTGTCAATAAAAACAATTTTATGATTTATGTAATCGCCGTTCAGTAAAACATACGCAAACGCCATAGTTCCGGTCAAAACATGACCGAAATGATTTTGCGGAATACAGAAATAAATCACGTCGTCGTCAACATATTTTATTTTAATTTTCGATGGATTTATACGGGAAGGAGAAACAATCTCTCTCTCCATTATTACCGTTCTGCTTTGCCAAACCGGCACCCCCTTACTTGTCAGAACACCCGCAGGAATAAAATTAACACGACGAAGACTGAACCGTCTTCTTCTCGAAAAAGACGGTTGTATAATTCCTTTTTCAACCACTAACGGTTTTAACGACATTTTTTCTCCTCTTCTTATACTTTTCCGTTTATAATAAAACCGGCAAACGAACTGTCAAAGATTTTTTTTCTCGCCCAATAAAGCGTCAATTTGTGAATATTCATCCTGGCGGTTGTTTTATCGTATAACGTCCGGTTAAAACGGTTAAATCCAGCTATTAAAAATCTATGACAGTCAGTGTCTCCGATTATTTCGCAATTTAAGTTTTTCCATTCGTCCTGTTGTATCATTCGGTTGAAACAAATCTGAAAAAAGAAATAATGTCCGGTTTGTTCTTCTTTTTTCCAATATTCAAGCAATATGGAAAGAAGGTCGCTAATTATTTTGTTGTGTGGTTTTGCAATCATAAAAGAATTCAGCATTCTTACTTGAATTGCCGGGCTCCACGAGAAATACAAAGGGTCGTATTTTATATAAATATTCGCATCGAGCGGTAGTGTCTTGCTGCGTTGAAACGCAAAAAAATCTTTTTGCAACAAACTTTCTTCAATCGGTTTGGTTAAATAAATTGTCGCATCAAGCCAGACTCCACCATAAGCCGAAAGCAAATATAAACGTACAAGATTGGATAATTTTGTAATGTCGTACCCTCCGGTATTTAATCTTTTCCAGACAAAATCAGGTAATTCGATATAATCGTTCATATTTTCTTTCGACAGCATAATTATTTCGTAACCGTTACTGTGTGTTTTTACGGAATTAAAGCATGCCTTTACAACTTTAGGTATATTTTCGTCTATTCCCTGATACCAGAATTGCCAAATGATTTTTTTATCTATCAATTCCGGTTTTTTAGGGATTCCTGAGAATTGTTCTATTCCCCCGCTTAAAAAATCTGCAATATAATTATCTAATTTTTCTGCGATTTCGGCTTGCACAAGAATATCTTTTTTTGCTTTTTTTGCACTTTTTATCCGCCTCGGCGTATGTAAAACATCTATTAAAAAATCTATTCCTATTTCAGATATTTCTCTTAAAGTATTTTTCATATCTTCTCCTGTTCCAAATTCCCGTTTGCAAGAACGTCAAAAAACGAACCGGCTGAAATTTGTCCGAATCTATCAAATCTATAAGTTAATTTGTGGATATCGCTTTTTGCGACTATCTCTTTGTAAATACGATAATCAAATTTATCTAAAGCCACTGTTTGAAATTTATGACAGTCGGTATCGCCGATTATTTCGCAATTTAAGTTTTTCCATTCGTCCCGTTGCGTCATTCTGTTAAAACAAATCTGAAAAAAGAAATAGTGCCGGGTTTTCGCTTCTTTTCTCCAGTATTCAAGCAAAATAGTGAGAAGGTCGGCTATTATTTTATTATTCGGTTTCGCAATCATAAAAGAATTTAGCATTTTTACTTGAAATGTCGAACTCCACGAGAAATACAAAGGGTCGTATTTTATATAAATATTAGCGTCGGGCGGAGGCGTTTTGCTGCGTTGAAACGCAAAGAAATCTTTTTGCAACAAACTTTCTTCAATCGGTTTGGTTAAATAAATTGTCGCGTCAAGCCAGACTCCGCCATAAGCCGAAAGCAAATACAAACGCACAAGATTGGATAATTTGGCAAAACTATATCCGCCTTTTTTAAATTTTTCAAAAACAAAATCCGGCAAATCAATATAATCGTTTACGTTTTTATCCGTCAACATAATTATTTCGTAACCGTTACTATGTTTTTTTACGGAATTAAGACAACTGATAACTATTTTGGGCATGCCGTCGTTTATTCCTTGATGCCAATACTGCCAAAATATTTTTTCCCCGACCAATTCCGGTTTTTTAGGAATCGCCGAAAATCGTTCTATTTTCCCACTTAAAAAATCTGCAATATAAGTATCCAATTTTTCTGCGATTTCGGTTTGCAAAGGAATGTGTCTTTTTGCCTTTATCGCTCTCATGGTTTGCCTTATTTTAGGCGCCACAATCTTTGCGAGATTATTTGCCAATGTTGTCAAACTACCCCCTTATTGTAAATAAAATAATATTTGCACAATATTATCCGAAAAAAAACTCCATACTAAAACTCATACGAATCTTCTCTTTATGGAATGTAACAATCGGCTGGGTTCTTTTATTTTATGAATACGCATAAATTCTCTAAAAATCTTACGAGCTTTTTGCCGATTGTCGTGATGCCGTTTTTTGCGTTCTTTATCGCTGTTTTGATTTAAAATGGAACTTTCCCGATATTTATAAAAATATACGGCGCTTGGGCAAAGAACAATTTTGTTCGCATAATAAATCATAGGAATCATAACCGGTAAATCTTCCATCGGGACCAGATCGGGAAAAGAAAATTGATGCTCATTCCAAAAACTTTTTTTGATTAAATAACGCCAAGCCCAACTTGAAATCACAACTTCCGTCTTTTTTATTTTATCGTTTTTATTAGACAAAATCTCACTGTTTTGAAACCAAACACTCCGCCATTGTTTTTTTTCGTAAAATACTGAACAAGCAGAAATATCCGCATTGTTTTTTTCTGCCGCACTTATCATAACTTCATAAAAATCGGGACTTAATAAATCGTCTGCATCCATAAAGTGAATATATTCACCCCCTGCGTTTTCTGCACCTGAGTTTCTCGCAGCAGGCAACCCTCTGTTTTTTGAATGTTCCACTAATTTTATTCGGTTATCCTGCAAAGCTATTTCTTTAACGATTTCAGCAGAATTATCGTTTGGACAATCCAATACACAAACGATTTCTAAATGTTGATATGTTTGAAAACGAACAGAATCTAATGTCTGCTTCAGATATTTCTCCGCGTTATAAATCGGAATAATTACACTGATTTTTTCGGTTATTTTGCCATATTCTATTTGAGCATTTTTGCATATTACTCTTTTCCTTAGACGTTTACTAAGTTTTTCCTTTAATATACTTGGTTCTTTGATATTATATTTTCTGATAAAATTTGCTCTTATTTTACGTGCATTTCGCAGATTTTCTTTCCAAATCTTTTTTTCTTCCGCATTTCGTCCTTTTTTATTCAATATGGAATCTTCGCGGTTTTTGTAAAAATAGACAGCATCAGGACAAGTAACAACTTTATTTGCGTGATACAACATAGGTAACGCAACTGCGGTGTCTTCCATAACCATCAAATTCGGGAACAAGAAATTGTTGTTATCCCAAAAGTTTTTTTTGATTAAGTAGCGCCACGACCAACCTTGAACTAAGACCATGCTATTATATATTTTATCTGAATTGAACAAAATTTCGTTTCCTTGAAACCAAATGCTTCGCGTTGGATTTTTTTCGTTGAAAACGGAAGATACTGCAACATCAGCATCATTTTCAACAGAAGAGTTTATCATTATTCCGTAAAAATCGGGGTTTAAAAAATCGTCTGCATCCATAAAATGAATGTACTCGCCCGTAGCATATTGAATGCCGTTATTTCGAGCTTCGGCAGGACCCATATTACGAGAATGTTTGACGATTTTTACACGATTGTCTTCTTTTGCAATGTCATTGACAATTTTTTCGGAATTATCAGTCGGGCAATCCAACACACACACAATTTCCAAATTCTTATACGTTTGAAAACGAACAGAATCTAACGTCTGTTTCAAATATTTATCCGCATTGTAAATTGGGACAATTACACTGATTTTCTTCTCCATCTTTTATACTTTTATATTTCCCCTTCGCTTAATTTTGAAAAATAGGTATCGGAATAATTAATTCCAATTGGTATCTTGTATGTTGTTTTCTGAATAAACGATGTTTCTTTTATTCTTTCCCATTCTTTGATATCAAATTTTTTTAATAAATTACTACCGACAAGTTGCTGTATTTCGTCCTCAGAGATATGCGGCATTTTGTCAAATAAATCTTTTGCAACCGGATTTTTCTCAACCAATGCTTTAAACATTAAATGAATTTGAAAATATTCAAGTTTTTTTGTTTCTTTTTTCCAATATTCCATACTCATTTCATGCCACGCATCACATAAAAAACTACCTTTTTTAGTGCGAATAAAACAACTTTGCATATACGAATACGGGAAATGCGTCAATTCACCTGTCAAAAATACAAAAAAATCTTCGTCAAGAATATATTTCGGTACAAAATCGGTCATGTATCCCGTTGCATCAAGCCAAATACCACCGTGATTTTTCAATAAATTCAGCCGTAATAGATCGGAAAAATGAGTATAATCAATTTGCTCCTTTTTGAATTTATCCAACACATAATTCGGCAAATCCGAGAAATTTTCCATTGTAGATTTAGTTAATATCCTATGTTCAAAATTCCCTTTGAATTTATCAACACTTTTCAAACACGATATTACAATTTCAGGGGTTGTTTTTCCATTAGGATTATCCCAAAACTGCCAAATAATTTCGGGGGGAGTTACTGTAATTTCCTTTTGCTCAACGCTTTTAACCACCGGAAGATATTTTTTAGCCACATAATTTGTCAAAATATCGGCTTTAACAAATTCGCCTTTAAGTTTATTTTTTTTCATATCGCCACTTTGCAACCAACCGATTAAACGTATAAAAAAAATTGTTATTCTTATCTGAAATTTAGCAAAACTTCGTGAACAGCTCATAACAAATCTCCTCTTATTTCTCTAACTCAACATTCTTTTTTGCAAGCCACTTTTTATCACTGCCGTCCACCCATAAATAAACCAAATCAATTTTCATATCCCCAACTCCTTAAATCTTTTCGGGATTTTAGCTATCAGACGCATTCCAAGCATACTCGGCTTATTCCAAGCGTAAATCGGTCTGAAAATATTTTGAACAAAACGCGCAAAACCAAAAATTTTATCGCCGTCGAAACATTTTTTATTTGAAACGTCTTCAATAACTTTTATTCTTTTTTTTAGGTGTTTTATTCTTCCGGTTTTAATGAAATCTTGGTCGTCGAAACGACTTTTAAGTGCGTCATAATCCGCGTTTCCAAAGTGAAGTAGATACAAATTTTTATCGATACGAAAATTATACTTTCTCACCCTGTGAAAACCGCTTCCCCAGCGAACGGGTTTTGAAACAACCGAAGTTTTTGTATACCTTGAAGAAAGCAGAGCGTACTCCCGTTGTCGTAAAAACGGTTGAAATTTATCTAATTTTCGCTCAAATTTCAAATGCTGACCAAAATCCAATCCAAGCCCTGAAACGCTTGGATTTATTTTTATTTGCGACAAATACTCGCCAAGCGTTTTACCGATTTTCGGATCTACAATCAAAAACTCGTCCGCGTCGCAGCCGACAACCAAATCGTATTTTTGCAACAGATCCTTTGCTTTATCCGACAAAAAATCAAGACGCCGTTTTTCCGCATCAACGACATTATACCCTTTTTTTTCAACGACAAAAACATTAGCATCGCCCGAGCCGTTTGGCGCTGTTTGGTCGTTTCCGTCCAAATAAATATACAAGTTTTCTTCACCCAAAATTTTCCCGTAATACGCAACCCAGCGGTTTAGAAAAAACTCGTCGTTTCTTGCCATCGTAATAGCGCAAATTTTTCTCATGACGGTAAAATACTATCTGCCGAAAAGCCAAAAACGAACTTTCAAAACTAAATAACGTTGTCAATAAAAAACTGCTGACTTGACTCGCCCGCTTCCTTCTTTCTTACGTATTCTCCGTCTTCGGTAAGATAACTCGCCTTTTCATTGTCGGCAAGCATAATTTCCAGCATTTTACTTATCTTGCTTTGAATTCGACGGTCAATCACGGGCGCGGCGATTTCTACCCTTTTGGCGACATTTCTGGTCATTAAATCGGCGCTTGAAATATAAATTTCCGGTTTTTTTTCGCCGAAACTGTATATGCGGCTATGTTCCAAAAAACGTCCTACAATACTTTTGACTTCAATATTCTCGGTTTTACCGGCGACATTGGGTAAAAGGCAGCAAATTCCGCGGACTATCAAGCGAATTTTTACACCGGCGCTTGACGCTTTCACAAATTCTTTTATAAAATCCACATCGGTCAAACTATTCATTTTACATACGATTTTTGCAGGCTTTCCGGCTTCGGCAAGCGTGGTTTGCTCTTTTATTTTCTGCAAAAACACTTTTTTTAGATTTTGCGGTGCGACAAGAAGTTTTTTGCAATCGATTTCCACGTCTCCCATAGATATTTTACGAAAAAATACCGCCGCGTCCTCGCCAATTTCTTTATTTGCCGTAATTATGTTCAAATCCGTATATTGCCGTGCGGTTGTTTCTTTGTAATTTCCCGTCCCCAAATGCGTAATGTAAAAAATATTTTCGTCCTCTCTTAGCACTATAAGCATTATTTTTGAATGAACTTTGTAATTTCCGACACCGTAAACAACCGTACAACCCGCTTCTTTCAAAATTTCTGTCAAATACAGATTGTTTTCTTCGTCAAAACGGGCGGCAAGTTCCATTATTACCGTCACTTCTTTGTCGTTTCGTTTCGCTCGGCGAAGCGCCTCTATAATCCGCGACTGTTTATCGACACGGTATATCGTAATTTTTATGCTTGCAACCCGCTTGTCCACGCTTGCTTCGTCCAATAAATCCAAAAACGTATCCATACTGTCGAAAGGGTAAGACAAAAACAAATCGCTTGCAAGAACACAAGTAATGAGCGAATTTGATTTTGCAAGTAAAACCTGCCTACTTTTAAGTGCAGAATATTTTAGTTGCGCAACTTTTTCCAAAGGCAAATATTTATCTATTGAAAAAAGAAATTTGTAGTCAAAGAAGTAGTAAATCGTAAAACACTGTTCCGGTTCCACTACGAAATTTTTACACAAAAAACTTTTTATCGCTTTACAATCACCGCTAAATTCCAAACGAACAGGCGGCAAATTTGAGCGGGAACGCACCTGTCCTTTCAAAAGTTTGGAAAAATCATATTCCAATTCAAAATCCATACTATACATTTCTATATCTACATCGGCATTGCGAGTCAGACGAACAAGCGATTTTTCCACAACATTGTATTTTGAAAATATTTGATCGGCAAAGCAATAAATCAGGTCTTCACTGGTCATAATTTTTGTGCCGTAAGAAGTCGTATGCGTTACCAATCTTTCGCATTTTGTCGGCACAGGCAATATTCCAAAGGAATTTTTGCCGCCGTATTCCAAATAAAGAATGACATACATGTTCAGATTTTCAAGATGTATCAACGGATGTTTGTTATCCAGAACCATCGGGTTAAGCAAAGGCAACATGGTTTTTTGAAAATATTTCTCAAAATGCTTGTCAACATCTTTGCTTTTTAAACGAGAATTTATGATGTTTATACCCTCGTTCTTGAGTTCGGTAAAAATGTTTTTCGCAATTTTCATTCTAAATTTATAAAGTTTCTGAGTGTATTTGTAAATTCCCAGCAATTGTTCAGACGAAGTTAAGCCGGTTTTGTTTTCTTTCGCATCGGGATTGTCATGAACACCGTTAAACAAACTCCCGACACGCACCATAAAAAACTCGTCCAGATTGCTGGAAAATATTGAGAGAAATTTACATTTTTCTAAAAGCGGATTATCCTGTGAAGACGCCTCTTGAAGCACCCGTTCGTTAAATTTCAACCAAGAATATTCACGATTCACAAAGGTGTTTTTAATAAATTTGTTCATTTTTATTTCTCTCTTTTTATTTTTAGTCGCCAAACGTTATGCCGACGTCTCTTGACGCCTGAACGAGTTCGTGGTCTTTCGATACGAATTTCGTTTCTCCTGCAATATCCACAAGGTTATTGTGAGTTATTTTCCCGTTACTTATAGCCACGGTTGCGCCGAATTGCTTTTCATTTACCAATTTTGCGGCGTATGCGCCCATTTGCGTACAGATTATACGGTCGTAAGGAGTCGGATTTCCGCCTCGAACTATATGTCCGGTCACCATAACGCGCGTTTCCGTATTCAATGCGCTTGCTATAACTTTTGCAATACGGTTGGAATCTGTTATTTCGCCTCTTTCTTCGCGCTTTTGACAACGTTCCTTTTTGGAAAGAGCCGCTTCATCTTTATCCATAGCCCCTTCCGCAACAGCCATAACGCAGTATCCGTTTCTGTCGTTCGCTTTTTGCGCCGCCTTAACGACTTTGTCGATATCGTAAGGAATTTCGGGAATAAGTATAATATCCGCGCCGCCGCCTATTCCGGCATAAAGCGTAAGCCAGCCGACTTTATTGCCCATAATCTCTACAAGCATAGTACGTCCGTGGCTTGCCGCAGTCGTTCGTATCCTGTCAATGCATTCCGTTGCGACATCCACCGCAGAATGAAATCCGAAAGTAATATCAGTCCCAAAAATATCGTTATCAATGGTTTTGGGCAAACATATCAACTTAATTCCCTCGTCAGCCAATAATTTGGCTTTTTTGTAGGTTCCCTGTCCGCCCAAAACGATTAAAATATCCAAACCCATTTTATGATAGTTTTCTTTTATAGCGGTAATCGTTTCATTATCTTCCGATTTAACCAATTCTTTATATGAAAGACGCGAAGTGCCGAGTATCGTTCCGCCGACATTTAAAATGTTGGCAAACTCCTCATGTTTCATTTTCCTGAAAGAACGATTGATAAGTCCGCTGTATCCGCCTATAATTCCATAAATTTCGACTTTTGGGTCAAACGCCGTTATCGCCTTTACGAATCCGTACATAACGGCGTTAAGCCCGGCGCAATCCCCGCCGCTTGTCAAAAGCCCGATATTCATTATGATCCTTTCGACTTATAATAATATAAACGCTTTTGAAAATATGTATTGCCAAAAAAAGATGTAAAGAATTTAGCAGATTTAACGGCGATTTTTCAGAGTCTTTTCATAGATTTTGCTTATTTTGTTCTACCGCCGCAAAAACAGAATGTAACAGAAATTTTAATTAGCCACGATATTCACGATTTTGTTTGCGACGACAATTACTTTACGAATCGTTAAATTTTCTAAGTACTTTTTGACATTGCCGTTTTCCAGCGCTAATTTTTTGGTTTCTTCCTGCGACGCTCCGTTTGGAATGTCAATTGTCGCTCGCATTTTCCCATTAATCTGAACCCCGATTGTTATACTGTCCTTAATTATAGCCGTTTCATCTACTTTTGGGAACCGCGACCTGAATATCGACTCTTTATTTCCCAAAAATCCCCACAATTCTTCAGACAAATGCGGCGTTATAGGCGCAAGAACTTTCAGCATAATTTCAATCGTTTCCGTCAATACGGTCTTCGAACATTTTTCATTCAACTTTCTAAACGAATTAAGTAATTCCATAGACCGAGCAAGCGCCGTATTGAACTGCCAATTTTCGTCGTAATACTGGATTATGCTCTTGAGGGCGCTGTGGGCGGCAAAACGCATTTCTTTATCGGCAAAACCGTCACCCGCTTTTTGCGAATTTAAGTTTTGAATCGCCTGCGATACGGATTCCCAAAATCTCGTCAAAAATCTTGAAATCCCGATAACGCCTTCTTCTTTCCAAATCCTATCGTTAATCGGAGGAACGTCCGCTAATATGTATGCTCTCATAGTATCTGCGCCGAAGCGGTTTATTATGTCTTCAGGGTCGATTACGTTCAGACGTGTTTTTGACATTTTCGCTACTTCCGCTTCAATTTTTTTGGCACAGTGAACACATTTTCCATCGGAAACTTCGTCGGGTTTGAGCCATTTATGCTGCGGACATCTGTAAGACATTGCGCAAACCATCCCTTGTGTGAATAATTTTTTTGCCGGCTCGTCGAAATCTATGAGTCCCAACTCTTTCATAACCATAGTGAAAAAACGCACGTAAATCAGATGCATGGTCGCATGTTCGATTCCGCCGATATAAATGTCAATCGGTCCCCAGTAATTCGCTTCGTCCTTGCGAAACGGCGCGTCATGACAGTTTGTAGAACAATACCGTAAATAATACCACGACGAATCTACGAAAGTATCCATCGTATCTGTTTCGCGTTTGGCTTCTGCGCCGCATTTTGGGCATTTGCATTTGACAAAACTCTCGCTTCTCGCAAGCGGAGAGTCTCCGTCGGGACGAAATTCCACATCATCGGGAAGTTTTACCGGTAAATCGCTTTCGGGAACGCAAACGACTCCGCATTTGGGACAATGAATAATCGGAATAGGCGCACCCCAGTACCTTTGACGCGACAAAAGCCAATCACGCAGACGATAATTAAGCGTTTTTTTACCGAAACCTTTTTCTTCCAGATACGAAATTATATCGCTCATAGCCTCTCTGTTGTTTCTCCCGCTGAACTGCGCGGAATCTACCAGAATTCCGTCGCCTTCATAAGCGCATTCCATTTCGTTTTCAACTAATTTTTTGTTCGCCGACTGAATTACGACCTTTTTTTCTATGCCGTATTTTTGCGCAAATTCAAAATCGCGCTGATCGTGAGTAGGAACAGCCATTACGACGCCCGTTCCGTAAGACATTATCGCAAAATTCGCTACGAAAATCTTAACTTTCTCGCCATTAACGGGATTTATCGCATAGGCGCCCGTCCAAACACCTTCTTTTTCGCGGGAAAGCAATTCCTTTTCGCTTGTTCCCAACTTTTTCATTTCTTCGATTTTTGCACGGATTTCGTTTTCGTTTTGCCGCCCCTTAATCAATTCCTGCGCAAGCGGATGCTGCGGCGCCATCGACATAAACTTCACTCCCCAAAGCGTATCGGGACGTGTCGTGTAAACGTCGATTGTTTTATCCGAATTCTCAATTTTGAAACCGACAAGCGCGCCTTCGCTCCGTCCTATCCATTCCTTTTGCATTTTAATGACGCGTTCAGGCCATTGTGTAAGTTTTTCATGATTATCAAGCAGTTTTTGCGCATATTTGCTCATCAAAAAATACCACTGACGCAAATCCTTTTGTATGACGTCAGTCCCGCACCGTTCACACTTTCCCTCTTGAACCTGTTCGTTTGCAAGCACGGTTTTGCAACTCGGACAATAATTCACCGCGCCGTCTTTTTGCGCCACAAGCCCTTTTTTATAAAACTGCAAAAACAACCATTGCGTCCATTTGTAATAATCTTCTGCACTTGTCGAAAGTTCGCGGGTTTTATCAAATCCCCATCCAGCCATAGCCATTTGCGACTTCATTCTTTCAATGTTTATTTTAATATTTTGCGACGGATGAATGCCGTTTTTTATGGCGGCGTTTTCTGCGGGAAGCCCAAACGAATCCCAGCCGATAGGAGTCATAACGTTGTATCCGTTCATCATACTGTAACGAGCGATTACGTCGTTAATCGTGTAATTCATTACGTGCCCCATATGCAACGCACCGCTTGGATAGGGAAACATCGACAATATGTACTTTTTTGGTTTTGAATTATCTTCTTTCGCAAAAAACAATCCCATATATTCCCATTTATCTTGCCATTTTTTCTCAAATTCGCTCGGTTGATAACCGCTCATTTTCTCCTCCGTTACTCTTTCTCTTAACTTTTCGAGAACCGCTCACTTCTATTTCTTTGCTTTCTCAAACTCATATTTCAAAATCGGATCGCATTTTCCAGGATATTTCGCAGTAACACTATCCGTACATCCAGAAAAGTCCAACTTTTCGCAATTCATGCAAACGTTTTCATACCACTCGTCGCTGATATTGTGCGGCTTATTACCTTCTTCGCCGTCACCGTCGCCAGACGCTTTATCAGCTTTTTGCAGTATAGATTTTGCAAGAAGTCCTAACTGTTCAACCATCTCTGCCGGCATCTGCTGCGCCGCCATTTGAATATAAATAGACAACGCTTCTTTAATTACCTGTTTCTCGTCGTTTGTAAAAATCGACATATTTTACTCCTTAATTTTCATATAAAATAATTTTTTGCTAATATAAATAATCTTTAACAATTATGTATTTCTTATTTATCTTTTCGCCTACGTTTACCGTCTCTTTGTCATCTAAAACACAACATTATCAATGTTATCGCAAACGGCTTGCCTTAATCTCAATAAATTTTCAGATTTTCATCAAGAATTTCAACATTCTCACCGCTTGGACGCAATACTCCGATGCCTTGTCTTAACGCTTCTTCTTCCGTATTATCTTCAAACGACATTCCCG